>JAKBGL010000222.1 GCA_021833085.1 Actinomycetes bacterium
ATTAGAGACGAAAGCCGTGACCTTATTCTTGGAGTTGCTACAGACGCTGGTGTTTCAATAGGCGTGGACGAAGATCCAGTCCTATCCTCAAATAATCATCTAGTTTTGATTAGATTGAGAGACAGCCCCAAACGCAGGTAAGTTTACCTACATCAATACAGAGTATTTTCCGACAACCATAGTCCCACCTTAGGCACTAGAGACAGCTCACCGGCTCCTAAAGATTACGCTAAGAACGTCTCTCCGCTCCAGAGATGAGTTAGATCATCTAGAAAGTTGCTGTAAGAGGTTTCTACACAGTCGAAGTCCTCGATCTCAGTATCGCCATCTACCCTAGTAGCCATTATCGCAGCGCACATTGCAATTCTATGGTCTCCATGGCTCCGTATACTGCAGGGCCTCGGAACAAAGTTAGAGTCGCCATAGACAGTCAGTGAAGAGTCATCACTTTCAACTCTTGCACCAAAGCGCCTTAGCATCTCCGTAGTGGTAACCACACGATCCGACTCTTTCGTTCGCAACTCCTCAATACCGTGAAATACCGTCTCTCCATCAGCGAAACACGCTACCGTTGCAAGAAGCGGTACTTCATCGATTAAGGCTGGAACCTCACCATCGTATATCTCAGTAGCGACAAGTTTGGAGTAGCGAACCTTTAAGTCTCCAGATGAAAACACATCATCTACGTGCCGAGATTCGTCGATGTTTGCACCCATACGCCTTAGTACTGATAAGTAGGCATCTCGACCCTCGCCTAGGTAGAGATGCTTGAAGGTAACTTCTGACTCAGCCATGATTAATGCTCCACCTATGAAAAATGCCGCTTGAGACGGATCGGCAGGTATCGAAAGCTCGAAAGGTTTAGGTGCGTACTCTAGCCCCCGAACGGTAACCTCTCTTCCTTTATCACTATTTTCACTTCGGTGGTCTATACCTAGATAAGCGAGGAACTCTTCAGTATGAGAACGTGTTCTCACTCTCTCTCTCACTTGGGTCGTACCATCTGCGAAAAGTCCCGCAAGGAGCAGCGCTGACTTTACCTGGGCTGAAGGTACTTTCGTATCGAGCTGTCCCCCTTTAAGCCTCGATCCCCTAATAGAGATCGGTGCAAGAGCACCGTCTTGTCTACCATCAATCCTTGCGCCCAAATCCCTCAGTGGAGCGACAACCCTTAGCATCGGTCGCTTTACAATAGAGCTGTCTCCGGTAAGCACAAAGTGTCCGTCGACTCCGCTCAGCACGCCGGTCATTAGACGAAGTAGTGTCCCTGAGTTGTCCACCTCAAGGATATCAGATGGTTCCTTGTACCCCCAAGGGCCATCACCTTGGACGGTTACCATAGTACGATCCACTGAATCACGTGATATATCGACACCAAGTTTTGACAAAACGTTGTAAGTTGCCTCTACATCTCGTCCTAAGCTAAGTCTAGATAGTTTTGATACACCGCTGCATATTGACGCAAAAATTAGAGCTCTATGCGATATTGACTTGTCACCAGGAGGCTCGAGAACTCCCGTAAAAGGCCTAGCTGTCCCTCGAATGACTGCTCTAAGTCGGCTGTAGCCTTGTCCTGGCATTAGCAACTACTCCGGAAGGTCATCGCGCAGGCCCTTTGCACCATGTAGATATACGTGGTGGAGTTCTCCTCGGCTTTTTGTTGTCTCTAAGTGCATTAACACTCTTAGGCAAAGCGGAGTAGCTCCTACAATATCGAGCTCCCTGGCACACATAAGAGGAACATCCCCAAGTCCAAGTTCCCGAGCAGCTGCCGCGGGAAACATTGAGTGGATATCATTGGTTGCCGTAAATATGATCGAGATAAGCTGTTCCTTGCCGATCTCGTTCACCTCAAGCATCGTCGAGACCAGCTCTTTTGTCTTTACCGTAACCTCACTTACAGTATCTTGGTCGACTGTCGTCGCTCCTCTAAGTCCCTTAACTGGCATCTACGAAAGTATACAACCCTGAAAGAAGACGAGGTTCATTTACTAAACCGTTCGCTTTGAAGTTAGTTCACTCTGCTAGCACGCGGTTTCGGATTCTCCTTTGAAGTATGCCTTAATTGAATGACTTCCCTTGAGGTTAACTCTCGATACAGTCCAGGCTTTAACGTCTTGTCGGAGATGGGGCCAATTCGGACTCGCACCAACCTTACGACTTCGTTTGAGACTGCCTCAAACATCCGTCGAATCTGGCGGTTTCTTCCTTCGTGCAAAGTCATACGTACAAGTTGGGAGTCTAAGCGTGTGATCCGCGTGGGTAAAGTTTTCCCATCATCTAGGTAAATCCCCTTCTTAAGCTTTGACAGCTCAGAGTCTGTAGGTTGATGACCGAGGTAGACCAAGTACTCCTTCTCAACACCATGAGACGGATGGGTTAGTTGAAATGCCAGCTCTCCATCGTTCGTCATAATCAACAGTCCTTCGGACTCAGCGTCTAGTCGTCCTACAGAGAAAACTCTTGGCTCTTTGGGAACCAAGTCAACGACACACCGCCTTCCCCTGGGGTCAGAAGCCGTACTAATCACGCCTTTTGGTTTGTTTAGAAGGTAGTAAACTAAGTCAGTCTCTGCAGAGACTATTCGTCCGTCGATCTCTAGACGGTCCATACCTGGAACTAAACGGTCTCCGAGAGTCGTCACAGATCCATTCACTTTGATTCGTCGATCAACTATCATCTCTTCACAGACGCGCCGTGATCCATAACCTAGGCGTGCAAGCACCTTTTGGACACGCTCAGATTCAACTTCGGGT
>JAKBGL010000223.1 GCA_021833085.1 Actinomycetes bacterium
TTATGATCTCACCAGCGGGCTCCACCTCTTCTAAGGGAACCGAGGGTCGAGTACCGATCTTTAGGGTAAACAGGCCCCTTAGTGTTGCGAGTCGCCTTGATTGATCATCAATAAGTCGCGTATAGTCACGAAAGATATCATATCTCTTTGATCGTGTAGAGTGTTGCAGCTTAAACACCGACTCTGGATTGAAGAGATGATACTCTCCTTCCCTGCGCCACTGGTACTCGCCGCCGACTTCCAAATCTCTGTATGCGAACTCGTTGGGCCGTTCGAGATGAGCAAGGTGGTGACGTTTTGCAACTTCGGCGGCTATTTCAGTTAGTGAGATCCCACTGACTTTAGATGAGGTTCCGGTGAAGTATCGGCCCACGAGCTCCTTGCTTAGTCCTATAGCTTCGTACACTTGAGAGCCACGATAAGAGGCGATGGTTGAGATACCCATCTTCGACATTATCTTCACTACACCCTTACCACAAGCTTTTATGTAGTTCGTGACTGCCTTTTGTGGCGTAATGCCAGCGATCCTGCCCTCTCTAATTAGGTCAACAACACTTTCGAAGGCGAGGTAAGGGTTAATTGCACCAGCTCCATAGGCGAGTAAAAGTGCCATGTGGTGTACTTCTCTAGCATCACCCACCTCTGCCACCAATGCGATCTTTGTACGCAACTGTTCTTGGACCAACCTTTGGTGCACGGCCGAGACGAATAGGAGAGACGGGATCGGCGCTAGATCAGCGTTTGAGTGCCTGTCGGATAGGACGATAATGTTTTTACCGTCATGAATGGCATTAATGACCGATGAGATCACGCTCTCAAGAGCTACTTCTAGCGCTTCTCCACCTCCATCTACGCGGTACAAACAGTCAATGACGAAAGCTTCGAACCCCGGGGTTTCGCCACTTTCATTGATATACATCAACTTTGCAAGGTCGTCGTTGGAGATGATCGGATACGAGATCTCTATCTGACGAGCGGATAGTGGCTCTGGGTGTAACAGATTCCTTTCAGGTCCAATCGTAGCACTAGTTGAAGTCACTAGTTCTTCTCTAATGGCATCTAAAGGCGGATTAGTAACCTGAGCAAAAAGCTGTGTAAAGTAATCGAATAAAAGACGAGGTCTCTCGGAAAGCACAGCTAGCGGCGTATCTGATCCCATTGACCCAACAGGTTCTTGCCCAGTAGTCGCCATTGGAGTTAGTAGAACTCGTAGATCCTCCTCACTGTATCCAAATATCCTTTGATGTTGCACGATAGAAGAGTGTTGTGGCGTGAGCATTGATCTTGGAGGCAAGGTTTCTATGCTCAAAAGGTTGTCATCTAACCATTGTTGGTACGGAACTTCTGTTGCTAAAGATCGCTTTATCTCTTCGTCAGCAACAATCTCCCCTTTCGCTGTATCAACCAAGAACATCTTGCCAGGTTGAAGTCGCCCTTTCCTAATCACCTTGGCAGGGTCAACCTCTACTACACCAACCTCAGAAGCCATGATAACCTCGTCATCCGCCGTCACCCAAAAGCGCGACGGTCTTAGTCCGTTGCGATCTAAGACTGCACCGATCACTGTCCCATCCGTGAACGCGATTGAGGCCGGTCCATCCCAAGGTTCCATAAGAGATGCGTGAAAGCGGTAGAACGCTTTCTTCCCCTGATCCATTTCTCTGTGATTCTCCCAGGCTTCAGGGATCATCATCATAACCGCATGGGGCAGTGAACGACCCGAAAGATGAAGGAGTTCCAGCACCTCATCGAATGAAGCAGAGTCAGAACCTCCAGGCGTAATTATGGGAAATATTCGACTGATGTCGCCAGGAATCAGCGCACTCTCGAGCAAAGACTGGCGTGCAAGCATCCAGTTGCGATTGCCTTTCACAGTATTTATCTCGCCGTTGTGAGCACTTAGTCGGAACGGTTGTGCAAGAGACCATGCGGGAAAGGTATTAGTCGAGAACCTTGAGTGAACTAAGGTAATTGCACTCTTCAACATAGGATTACTTAGGTCTAAAAAATACTTCTCTACCTGAGGAGCAGTCAACATGCCTTTGTATGTGAATGTTCGTGACGATAGCGAGGGAAAGTAAAGACCTTTTACTTCATGTTCCGCCTGCTTACGAATGAGAAAGCCGAGTCGCTCCAACTCGATTCCTGAAAACCCCTTGCGTGATGCCATAAAGACTTGTACCATGTAAGGTTCATTGCGTAGTGCCGTGGTTCCAAGAGAGGAGTTGTCTCTAGGTAACTCTCTTAGACCCAATAGCTCCACGGACTCTCGTCGACAGATCTCATCAAGATGCTCCAAACTTGCTGTCGGATCTGCTGTGCAAAACGCTATTCCTGATAGGTAGCTGCCAAGGGGAGGAAGTTGAAAAGAGACTTGCGAGCGAAAAAATTCGTCTGGCATCTGAATTAAGATTCCGGCCCCATCTCCTGAATCGGGTTCACTGCCAGACGCCCCTCGGTGTTCCATGTTCGTGAGTGCTCCGAGACCGTCCTTTATTACCTTGTGAGACTTTTCACCTTTAATATTGACGATGAAAGCGACACCACAAGCGTCGTGTTCGAACTCAGGGGAATAAAGACCAATTCCATGTGTCAATGTCTCTTCCTTTACCGTAGCTATCCGTTGTATGGGTGACTTAGGGTCGGGACGACGATGGCCCGGTATGGTGTTTGAAAATATTACTTTAGCGTGAATTTTATCTCGCTACGCTAAAGACGATCATAAATTACTGA
>JAKBGL010000224.1 GCA_021833085.1 Actinomycetes bacterium
AAAAAGTGAATCGTTGTGCTCATCTGACTCAAGTACCTCTCCCAAGTGTCTCGATGCGATCGCCTCCAAAGTCAGACCACGTGATCCAGGATCTATGAGGAACTCTGCGATAGTCATGTCGAGTCCTACTTCGATCTCTGGCAGACCAGACACTCCTAAAACTCTCAGAAGACTCTTCAACGACGCACCGGTGACGGGAGACAGAAGAGCTTTTAACGCCGATCTGGTCGCCTCAAGGTCGAAGTTGACGCCAGCAAATCGCAAGACTGCATACTTTTTTCCGTCAGAGATAGCCAGATAACTAAGTACATCTCGAGAGTGATCTTTGAGGTCAAAGTCGACGAATGTAGTTGCTGCTCCAACCGCTAGCTCTTTTGTTGTCGAGATCTCTAGTTCTTCAAAGATATGTTCTTTTGGGGTGTCAACAGAGTTATCCGAACCAGCGTCGAGCACGCTTCTTGAAGCGAAAACCTTTAAAAATGTCCCATATGCTCCACGTAGATCTAATCCAAGAAACGTCTTCTCTGCGGAGTTTGGATCCCAGGGCCCAACTCTAATCGCATCCAAAGTGGTATCTAAAGGAACGTCCCTCACCATCATCGTCATCTTTAGATTTAGCTCCACTTGGGCTTTGTACTCTTTGAGAGATACTCGCTGCCGTTCTGGAAGTGCCTCTAAAGTGTCGAACATCTCTTGAATTGATCCGTATGTCTGGATTAGCTTCGCAGCCGTCTTATCTCCGATTCCGGGAACTCCTGGAAGATTGTCTGATGGGTCACCTCTTAGAGCAGCTAGGTGGGGATACTTTGAAGGTGGCACTCCGGTCTTATTCGTTACCGCAGCTTCATCCATAAGGTCTATCTCGCTAACTCCTCGTCGATTGTAAAGCACCGACACTAGAGGATCCTCAACAAGTTGGAACGAGTCGCGATCACCCGTCACGATGTAGGTCCTCAAGCCTCGGTCTCTTGCTTGAGTAGCTAATGTCGCAACGATGTCATCAGCCTCATACCCTTCCCGCTCGATAACGCTAACCCCCAAGCTCCTAACCAAAGGTCGCAAGATCTCTAGCTGCGCCTTCAACACCTCCGGCGTAGATGGACGCTGACCTTTATAGCTCGCAAGTAGGGCATCTCTAAAGGTGGGAGCAGGGTAATCTAAAGCCACAGCCAAGTACTCAGGGCGATACCTCTCGATGAGGCTTGCAAGCATCTTTGAAAATCCATGCAAAGCGTTTGTTGGCTGTCCAGAGGAGTTTGTAAGCGTGAGAGGCAAAGCATAGAATGCCCGAAACGCCAAAGAGTACCCATCCACTAATAAGCACGTTTCCACCAGGAGGTCCTTAATCTGCACTAGTTAGGTAGCTTTTCATAAAACTCTGAACTACCGTAAGAGAATCTAACAAACAAAGGCTAGCGTAACTACTATGAAGTCCCTTCTCCCCTTGATCCTGGCGTTATTTGGTATATCCATGTTGCTTTGGACCCATCGCAAACGAAAATCATTCTCCAGAGCGCTAGTACTTGGGTCTTACATCTTTTACTTAGCAATTATCGTTGTATCGATCGCTGATGCAGCCGGAGCGCTAAAATAATAGCGCCCTTGTAGGTCCACGAAGTCACAGATGGCACTCACCAACAGGCAAGTAATCCGAAGTCTATAACGCTTCGATCTTCGATGCCTACACAGTCTCCCCACTTGCAGGAACGCTACTTCCACCTTCGTCAGCCTCGTAGCGTCGGTCAAGCCTGACAGCTTCTCGCTCCTCAGCCGAGTACCACTGCAAAAAGATAGGTACTATCCCGCCAACTATGGAGAACTCACTCAGCGCCCAAAGTAGCGCTCCGCCAGCGTGAGTAGTCCCCAAAGAGTACATGGACGCTACCGGAGACGACGCGCTCATCAACGCTATTCCCAAGAACGTATCGAAAGGTACGCCCAGCACTAGTGCTAAGAACTTTAGCCCAAATCCCATTCTCCACCTGACTATCGGATCTGGACTAACAAGGGGCCACCAAAAGAGAGTTGCGCCGAAGAGAAAGATTAGATTTATGGCGTCCATGAGCCACATGTGTGTCATGGCAATGCCTATCAAGGGAGTCAAGAAAAAGCCGTACATGACGCCGTAGTAAAGAGTCCAAGCGCTAAGTGGGTTAGACACCAGCGCAAAAGGTCTAGAGTGCAGAACTGCCAACCAACGACTTTTGGTCTTTCTTGAGGATGTCTGAAGTAGTAGCGTACTTGGTGCACCAAGAGCAAGTAAAGGAGGTGCAAGTGCCATCAGAATCATATGTTGAGTGACGTGAACAGAAAACGACGAACCAGCGAGAGTTGCTATAGGTGACTGGAGTGCAAGGTCTACGCTCAAAAGGCCTAAGATAAAGTTTAAGGTCCGAGAACCCTTCCAATGCACACCTTTTTGTTTGAGTACATTGACGCCTTTGATGTACCAAACTCCTACTGCAACAACTCCAACTAGAACCAACACAGGGAAAGGGGACCAATCCCAAGCCGTTAGCAAAGCATTCCACGTAAACTTAGGAAACATCTCGGATCGCGACGGCGTCATACCCATCTCAATAGCAAGAAAAACCGAATGCAAAGCCCTAACCACCAACCTGAACTAGACAGCTATTAGCTACATCCACCTAGCTACCCAAAGCCAGAGTATCACTCTCACCAAGTCAAAATTAAATCAACGGTAGCTAGTTCTGTG
>JAKBGL010000225.1 GCA_021833085.1 Actinomycetes bacterium
CAACGACAGCTTCACTTAGCTAAAGCGTTTACTTATCACGCGCCCTACGATGGAAGATGCTATGTCAGTCATAACTTTTGAACTAAGAGACCAGGTAGCCGTAGTTCGCCTGACACGCCCCGAGAAGCTGAACGCTATGGGGAAAGAGTACTTTGAAGAGATGCCAGCGGTTCTCACTCAACTCAACTACAACAAAAACGTGAGGGCGCTTCTTCTAACCTCCGAAGGACCACATTTCTCTTCAGGACTTGATCTATCGGAGCTGCCTATGATCTCATCGGATTCACCTGAACACTCCGTCGGCTCTAAACTAGATCTTTTCGGGAGAATACAACGGCTTCAAGAGACAACGAAAGTACTAGCAAACCTAACAGTTCCTTCCATCGCTTCAGTCTCTGGATACTGTCTGGGGGGCGGAGTTGACTTAATTTCAGCCTGCTCATTACGTTTTTGCTCAAACGACTCCGTTTTCTCAATTCGAGAGACAAAAGTTGCTATCGTCGCGGATCTAGGCTCACTACAACTCCTTCCGTCGATCATTCCACGCGGCGTACTATACGAGCTTGCCCTTACAGGTCGTGACTTCAGTGCAAAAGAAGCGAAGGAGATTGGACTCGTGAATGGTATCTACGAAAGTAAAAAGGCAACCGAAGCCCACGCCTTTGAGGTGGCCAAAGAGATGGCTTCTAACTCGGCGACCGCAGTTCAGGGAACGAAGCGCATTTTAGACTCCATATACAATAAAGCTCTGTCACAAGATCTCGAAAAAGTAGCCCTTTGGAATACTGCGTTTCTAAACCAAAGAGATATTGGCGAAGTTGCTAAAGCCTTTGTGGAGAAGAGAAAGCCAAAGTTTACCTAAGATTCAGTCTCGACGATTCTTCCACTTCGAAAATATCCCCTTGGGTCTCTCCTTTGAGATCTCAAAAGCCTCCTCCTCTACCACCTTCTCTGCATCCTTTAAAAGGGACTGAACCGCTTCATCGCTTACATTCTCCGGTTCAGCTCCAACTGCTCTAGGGATTAGGGAACCATGTACCCATGCTACGTCGGCGAGTCTCGGTGCAAACGAGCTGCAGTCAGGTGGGCATCTCCATGGAGCTTCTGGCGCCAAGTCTAGGACACAAAATCGAGAGGCTTCTCCAGAGTCATATGTACGACTTTGAAAATGTTTACACTCTTCACGCATGCTCAATGATGTTCTCCGATCGTTCGACTTGAGTGAACTAACTGCTATCGACCTACTTAGACCGATAAAGTTCCTTTGAACAAGTTTTGAACTACCTTTCGGTTAGTCTACCACCAAGGGGAAACTCTGGAAATAGTAGCTCTCAATCTACCTTAACTAACCTCCTTCTAGGGCTAAAACTAGACCTTTAAGAATTGTCTTATCTCTTACTCAGATTGAGGTCTACAGAACTTGCTCAAAGATCACTGCTAGGACAATTCCTGCCGTTTTAGCGTGATACGTTTTAGAACTCGAAATATCAACCTAGCTCATAGATGGCTCGTCAGAGATATAACCCCACCTCAATCGACAAAAAACCACACGCATAAAAAACTTTTTCTTTTTTGGCCCTTGTCTTAAAAGACATCTCAGTGATTCAAGATCATACAACCATCTAACACAACTCCCAGCAAAAACCTAGTATTTGAGAGTTGTATGTAGATAGAAAGACTTATATACCTAGGAGATTGCGATGAGCAACGAAGAGACTACACCAAACGATAGTCAAAACGAGCAAGAAAACACCTATGGTGACGCACACTCAATAAGCAGTAATTCAGAGGAGGATACGTTGGAGCAGTTCAATATCTTTTCGCACCTGTCAAACCCCGATGAGAGTTCAGCTAGCAGAGCCGACGACGCTCGTGAAGATACCTCTCAAAGGGTTGATCCCTACGCATCTACCGATTCGTATGCGACCGGAGCATACTCCTACTCCTACACGCAGCCCACATCTTCTAAACTATCTAAAAAAAGTAAGAAGCGAGAGAGGGCAGGTATTTCCGGACTACTTGGTGCAACTTTAGTAGCTACCGTGGTAGCTAGTACGGTAGGGGCCGGAGTAGGTTACGAAGTTGCAAAACACTCCACTGACAACGCTGCTCCGATCATAAAACAGGTTACCGCAGCCCCATTAGCTTCGACGACAAGCAGCCTAGGAGCGTCCTCAGTCCCTCAACTGTTGAGTAAGGTCGAGCCGGCTATCGTCGATATAAACACATCTGGATACATTACAACTCCATCGAACGGCTTTTTCGGAGGCTCAACCTCTAGTCAGTTCCAAGCTGCCGGAACTGGCATGATCATATCTCCAAACGGATATGTACTGACAAACAATCACGTGATCGCCAATGCAACCAGCATCTCAGTTACACTGTTCAACTCGAAGAAAACCTATAAGGCCAAGGTCATTGGAACTAATCCGACTCACGACGTCGCAGTACTGCAGATTGAAGGAGCTTCAAACTTGCCAACCGTGACTCTTGGAAACTCCAACACAATGAAGGTAGGCGATCCCGTCGTAGCGATCGGAAACGCTCTAGCCCTCCAAGGCACACCGACCGTCACCGAAGGAATCATCTCCGCATTAGGAAGGACAATAACCGCACAAAGCGAGACTGGAGCGACCGAGACGCTTAATAACATGATTCAAACCGACGCTCCGATCAACCCTGGGAACTCAGG
Source organism: Actinomycetes bacterium (assembly GCA_021833085.1). The sequence continues at coordinate 2,693 of JAKBGL010000225.1, forward strand.
CGGTCCCCTCTTAGAT
>JAKBGL010000226.1 GCA_021833085.1 Actinomycetes bacterium
GAGAGTAGGTGGGGGCGACTCAACGAGAAGGAAGAGAGACTGTATAGTCTTCGCAAACAAAGAAACGAGTATGAAACTCAACGTCGTTCTATGGAGGCTATAAAAAGTGAGGTCAGACTAAAGGCGATAGAGGTTGAGTCGGATATGAAGGCGCTGCGGCAGCTCGAAATCGACCTCAAAGAAGAGATTGAGATCTACGAGAAGGCCAAGCTTGAACGCGACAGCCAGCTTGAGGATCTAGGCGCTGAGATAGAGTTGGCTACTTCATATAGGATCCAACTCCAAGCGTTTCGTGTAAGCGTGGGATCAACTTTAAAAGCGGTCACTTTAAAGTTAGACTCGCTGGAGGCGGAGGCAAAAGACGCTTTCCATAGGCGACGAGCTTTGGAGGTCGAAGCCGCCTCTTTAGAGCAAGAATTAGATGAGTTTAGAGCGCGTCTTGCAGACGTGGAGGAGAACCTAAACAAGGTTGTACTCACTCAGCAACTGAAGGAGGAGTCGCTCTCGCGCTACCTCGGAGCAACTATGTCTCAGGTTCTACAGGCTCGACCTCTAGAAGGAGTTGCCCCGGTTGCAGCTAAAGATGAGCTGATTAGGACTGAGGCTAGACTCCAGGAGCTAGGGGCAGTAAATCCTTATGCAGCGCTCGAGCTAGAAGCTCTAAGTGCTGAGCTCAAAGAGGTTGAAGCGAGCTCTTCTGATGTGAAGTCAGCACGTAGAGAGGTTCGGTCTTTAATCACACGGCTTGACGAAGAGATGAGAAGTTCCTTTACTGAGACCTTTAGAAGCGTTGAGAGAAGCTTTGGACGACTCTTTGAAAAGCTCTTCCCAGGTGGACGCGGATCCTTACAGATTAATGGTGACTTAGATGTGCTTGAATCCCAGGTAGATATAGATATCGAAATTCCAGGGAAAAAGGTGAGGCGCCTTTCGTTACTTTCGGGCGGTGAGAGGTCGTTGGTGGGACTCGCCTTTTTATTTGCAATATTTGAAATAAAACCGACGCCCTTCGTCGTCCTTGACGAGGTTGAGGCGGCTTTGGACGATCGAAACCTCTCTAGTTTTATAGACCTCCTCAACGAGTTTCGCAATCGGACCCAGATCATCGTGGTTACCCACCAAAAGCGTACGATGGAGGTCGCCGATGTTTTGGTAGGTGTCTCGTCTACGTCAAGAGGAAGTTCGCAGATTATACGAGAAGACGTCTCTCACTATAAGGAAGAACTGATCTAGAAGAGTTAACTGAGGCGCAAGGTAATGCAAAGGTTCGGCGGTGCTTATGCGGTGGGTATGAGACACCCGGAGTGTTGCGTACAGTGTAAGTTGAAAGTCGTATCTTGGTGTAGTAAGAACATGATCTAAGAACCAAGAGTCATTGAGTGTGTCAGGGGTGAGAATAACTTGTGAGAAAAGAGTGAACAATGCCTCAAGTACTTTAATGAGTACCTATCTTGCTGCCTAGGATTACCTAGATACAGATTGAATGGGAGCTTTCATATGGATCCGATCTTTGGGAACTTGACTTTGTTGTTATCCCGTTGGCAGTTCGCTACGACCACGATCTACCACTTCGTCTTTGTTCCGGTCACAATCGGCCTTTCGGTACTAGTAGCTATCTTACAAAGCGCCCATTTCAAGACTCGTGATCCAAGGTATGACCGGCTCGTTAGTTTTTTTGGGAAGTTATTTCTTATCAACTTTGCCATAGGAGTCGTGACCGGTATAGTGCAGGAGTTTCAGTTCGGAATGAACTGGTCTCAGTACTCGGATTTCGTTGGAAATATTTTTGGCCCACCATTGGCGATCGAGGGCCTTCTGGCTTTTTTTATGGAGTCAACGTTCTTGGGTATCTGGATCTTTGGGAAAGGGAGAGTCTCAGAGAGAGTTCACTTATTTTCAATCTGGATGGCCTCATTAGGTACGGTACTCTCGGCTTCTTTTATCTTGGCAGCTAACTCTTGGATGCAGCATCCTGTTGGATATAGCATCGATAAAGCGACGCACCAAGCGGTTATGACCAACTTCTGGGCGATCTTGACCAATTCGTTATTTTTGGTGACGCTGTTTCATACTCTTTTGGCCGCCGCTTTGACCGCTGCTGCGCTGATGTTGGGTATCTCGTTTTATCAGATGAAACGTAACGCTACTAAGGAGATATTCGCCCTTGGAGCCCGAGTTGCTCTAATTGTGTTGTTTGTGTCATCGCTTGCGATGGCTCTCGATGGACACGTGCAAGGACAGGTAATGGTTCAGGATCAGCCAATGAAGATGGCGGCCGGTGAGGCACTATACCATACGGAAAAAGGAGCATCGGAGTCAATTTTAACGATCGGCAACCTGCACGACAAGGTTATATTCCAGATAGGACTTCCGCACGTGCTGTCCCTTTTAGCTACCGACAAGTGGAATGGAACGGTTCAAGGAATCGACCAGCTCCAAGCTAAGTACTCCAAGGAGTATGGAAAAGGAAACTACGTACCTATCGTGTGGCTGGACTACTGGTCCTTTCGAATTATGGCGGGTATCGGCGTCGCGATCTTGGGACTTGGGGCATGGGGGATGTACCTAATGCGCAAAAAGCGCCTAGACGACTCAAAGTGGTTCAGAAAGGCGGCGATCGCGGCGATGCCGCTCCCCTTTATAGCCAATACGACTGGATGGATCTTCCAAGAGACCGGGCGTCAACCATGGGTAGTATA
>JAKBGL010000227.1 GCA_021833085.1 Actinomycetes bacterium
GAAGTATCATGACTGCGCCAATCGCGAGATAGTCCGTCTCGTCGTGGAACTCGATCGTGAGCATAACTGCTAGTGTCGCTCTACACTTGTTTCGCTTCGTGCTTAGACCTATCCGCTCGGTCGAAAGAAAATCGATGCCGCTCGTAGTATCTCATTGGCTCTACGAAGTTCGTCAACCTCACGCTCTAGCTGGCGATAGCGTTCCTTCTCCTCGGTAGTTACGCCTTTGGCATCACCGGTGTCGATCTCAGCCTGGCGAACGCAAGCACGAAGTGTTTCCGGTGCCATGCCTAACCTCTGCGACACTGACTGTATCGCTGCCCACGTTGACGGGTACTCGCCTCGGTGATCAACTACCGTTCGAATAGCACGATCACGAACCTCTGGTGAGTACCTCCTTACTTTTCCCATGACTCCATCCTCTCAAGATTAGGAGTCTCCAAGATTCGCGGTGCGTATCAGACGTTTGACTATGGGTATCTATCACGGTTATAAGCGATCGCAATCAGATAAGATTGCAAGGCAAAGCTCATATGACCTTATTATGTGTGAATATGGTGTGGATTTTAGATCTTGATGGTGTCGTGTGGCTTCTAAATGATGTTCTCGAAGGAGCGAAGGAGGCGATAGAGAAGATTCGAGGTATGGATTCCGACGTGAGATTCGTGACCAATAATTCTGTACTTACGGTGTCATCCTACTTGAAGAAGTTTGCAGGTTTCGGTATTGAAGCTCATGAGCACGAACTCTTTACCTCTTCGATGGCAGCAGCCTCTCTTGTTGCCAAAGGAGAGCGTGCATATGTAATCGGTGGACCGGGTCTGCTGGAGGAGGTCTCTAAAGTGGCGACCTTGGTGACCGAAGAGGAGGCTGACGATCGTCACGCTGCGGTGGATGTGGTTGTAGTTGGTTGGGATCATCGATTCAACTTCTCTAAGTTGACTAAGGCAATGTGGGCGGTCGAATCTGGCGCTCGTTTAATTGCAACAAACTCCGACACTACGTACCCTACTCCGGAGGGATTGATTCCAGGTGCAGGATCAGTGGTGGCGAGCGTAGAGGCTGCTTCCCGTGTGAACGCGACGTTTGCAGGGAAGCCGAATAAAGCGATCGCTGATCTCGTGTCGTCTTCGATCGATGGGGACGCAGTGATGGTAGGGGACAGATACTCAACCGATGGCCTTTTCGCAAGTACGATGGGTGTGCCCTTTTTTCTCGTGGAAAGCGAAGTTTCTGAGGAAATCCCCAAGGACCTTCCTCAACCCGCCATGGTTTGTCGGTCTTTGTATGAGATTGTAGAGCAGTACTATTCGTCGAAGTGAGATGTGAGTAGGTGCTTTTTAGTGAAAGCGATTGTGTTATCATCGAGACCTGTTGGGACTCCGACTCTCGCTAACTTTGAGTTCAGGGAGTATACGGGTAACAGAGAGCCGCTGCCTGTTGGGAGCATCAGAGTGAGACCAAGATGGTTCTCTGTTGATCCATACATGAGAGGAAGAATGAACGATGCACCGTCATATATTTCTCCGTTCCAAGTTGGCGAGCCAATAACCTCCGAAGCCATTGCAGAGGTTATTGAGAGCTCTACTGATGCGTACGATGTCGGAGAGTTAGTTAGGACACATCTTCCTTGGGCTGAAGAGTCAACTGTAGAGGCCCGACTTACTACAAAGATACCAAATGGAGATCTTTCACCGACTGTTTATCTCGGTGCGCTAGGTATGCCTGGACTAACTTCGTATGTGGGACTTTTTACTGTCGGTGCGTTGAAACCTGAAGATATAGTGTTTATCTCCGGAGCCGCTGGTGCAGTCGGCTCTCTTGCTAGTCAAATCGCTAAGGTAAACGGCAACTACGTGATTGGAAGCGTCGGTTCTAATGAGAAAGTTAATCAGTTAGAGGCGTTGGGAATCGACGCTGTGTTTAACTATAGAGAGACCGACCCTAGACAGGCTCTGAGACTACTGGCACCAACGGGAATCGATCTGTACTTTGATAATGTGGGTGGGAGTCATCTCGAAGCTGCGATTGCGTCTTTGAGGACCTTTGGAAAGGTAAGTTTATGTGGAGCGATATCTCAGTACAACTCCGACACTACGGTTCCTGGACCCTCTAACTTCGAAGGCAATGTGATTACAAAACGTCTCCGAGTGGAAGGATTTATCGTCTCCGACCACCGAGATGTCCGAGAAGAGTTTGAGGAGAACATGACGAAATGGATCTCTTCGGGTAGGGTAAAAGTTCTTGAAACAGTGCTGATGGGATTTGATAAGTTGCCAGAGGCGTTCTTGGGTCTCTTCAAAGGCACAAATATGGGCAAGATGCTTGTCCAGGTCTAGCCAAGGGTACCAACTCTAAGGAAGCGCTGGTAAGGAGGGTGGATTTTGAACCTCTTCGAATGATAACTGGAGCCATGCTGCGTTTAGTGGCGAGAGAAAGTACGGTGGGGTTAAGTAGGCTAAGCGGCTGTCGTAGGAGTAGACGGTGTTGTAACCGCTGACGAGTCCATTAGCACCAAAGGAACCTTCAAGATCGGCGTACTCTTCAGATATTGATCCCACTATGTAAAGGTTTCCACTTGGTGGAAGGTTCCAAAAGCTCTGGACGTCAAAGCTATGATTCAATGCCAAGATGGCGGCGTAGATGACCGGTGTTGTAATAGGTTGTCCTAGGCATGCGTCGGTAGTAGAGTTAGTGG
>JAKBGL010000228.1 GCA_021833085.1 Actinomycetes bacterium
TCATATCTTGGGTCGTGGGACTACAGTAGTTGCATATCCCGACGGTGACTTAGACCGATATCTTGAGTCGTTGGGAAAACTTTTTGAAGTTGACTATCGTTCCATACAACCTGGACACGGACCTTCAATGGGGAAAGATCTTGGACAAAAGGTAGTGGAGTACTATATCTCCCATCGTAAAGTTCGCATAGCTCAGATACTTGAGATCGTTTCTTCCGCTCAAGGGCCCCTTGAGTTAAGCGAGTTAGTAAGCAGTATCTACGGACCGCTAAGTGGTCCGATCTTATGGGCTGCAACGGCTACAACACAAGCCGCTGTTGCTTACCTCGTTGCTCGCGGCGAGGTCTTACAACGAGGTGACGCCTACCTTTTGCCGTACTAAGTCGTGAGACCTAGTAGATCTCAGCTATGTTGCTGAAGTAGTCTTTGTCTTTCGGGATTGGTAAGCTCCTTGGGGGAAGGTGCGTAATTAGCTTGGCCAAAGAGAGTAACTCAGACAGAGGTTCGGGAGGAACGGTATCGCTCGCTCTTTTAGCGAACCGATGTAGTGAGATATCTATATCTTTGTATTTGGTGCCTACAGTAGCTAGCTGAATGATCTGAGTGACCTCCCTAGCCGTCTTAGACGTCTTCGCCTTAGATTCGTTCGATTGGTTTATCGTCACAGACCATGAGCTAGTCAGTTCTTCTAGCTGCGTTATCTTTTTAGTGATCTTCGCTAACGAGTACAACCACTTTGAACTGTTCTGAGTTACAAGACACAGGTGACTTGCGCTGAGGAGAACTGAACTTGTAATGCGTGCAGGACCGTCGGTGGGCAAAGTGTCAAGGTTATAAAAGTGGGGATGGATATCGCAAACGATATAGCGGTAAGAGGACTGTAGCTGGGTGATAAGCCCCTGAAGGGAAGAGCTATCTATAAGTCCGACGTGTTCCTCTTGCCAGATACCGCACAAGAGATCGTAGTTGACGCCCTTTGGTCTACATACGTATTCACCCACCGAGGAGACGCTTGTACGATTTGAAAAGGTCGTTTGACTGTTCTGGGCGAAGAACTCCGAGAGTGACGGTGTATGGTCGTCGACATCGTGTAAGAATCCAAGGTCTGTGTCGATAGCCAGCTCCACGAGCACGGTCTGTGCAACCTTTGAGAGTTGACCAGCGAGCATCGTCGATACGGAGGTAACGCCAGATCCTCGTGGTCCAAGTACCGCGATTACTACGCCAGAGTGGTCCCTTGTACGTAGAGTAGGTGGGGCATCGACTTTACTTGGTTGTTCCTTTTGAGGATACTCGGACCCATGCTGCAACGAAGGTTCGTCGTTAGAGGTCCTACCAAAAGCGTTAGACCAGTCTTGGTCAGTGGGCGATGACTCAAGACCGTTCTTGCTCCAGACCTCCGAAGTACTAAAAGGCTGCAAGAGTTCGGCGATCCAGATCCCCTCGTCTAACTCATTAGTCAGCTTTACTAGATGTTCGAGCAGCGGCGTTTCCGTTGTGACCTCGACAAGTGAAAGGTCGTTGAAAGCGACCCGATCCAAAGCGGAGATGACAAAACATCGTCCAGGTGATCTTGGGAGAGCCAGTAGTTCAGCTGTGGATGTGATCCACAGCAGTTCGATAAGGTGCGCAAGTGGAATCATTCGTTTGAATACTTCAAAGATCCAATCGCCGTCGGTCTCTGATAGGCATACAAGACGAGATCTATCGATGGATAGCCTCTCTTCCATCTTGGGCTCAGCCGGGAAGATTTTGGGTTGTTGGAGCTCCCCCTTGCGTGGGTGGAACGAACGGCGGATACGATGTTCCTGGCGCAATAGGCTTAGCGCCTGTTGACTCGATGACTCCAATCTTCCCTGAGTTCTCGCCTTGTTCGATGGCGAGTGCTTCTTCAGGGTTGTAAAGAGCAAGAACTATGTCAGTGTTCATAGATGAGCCGATCGAGGATGGGGGTACGTAGACCCCCTTTACCTGCACCTTACTGGCTAAGACGACGGTCACTGGTGAGCCCGAGGTGTTAAAGGTAGCGGTTATGTCTACGAGTTCCCCAGCGACAACGTTCTCAGCGCTTACAATATCAGATGGCACTTGCACGACGAGTAAACGAGCGTTATTGACGCTTGCCCTTGAGGGAGTAAGCATGTTTTGCTGCAAGAACTCGTCCTTTCCTATCGGAATCAGTAGTCTCTTTCCAGTAATCTCTACCTTGGAGTTGTAAGTACCTTGTAGCGGCAGGGAGGTCGAGACTGTCTCGATCGCGATCTCTTGGGGTGTAACGATAGCACCAGCGGGAATGTTGGTATCGGCCACTGCGACTCGTTGTGTCGCTTTGCTAGAAGGTGAAGTCGCTACGACTCCTAGAAGCACAACTCCAACAACAAGAAGAAGAGACGGTAAAAGGAGCTTAGGGACAAGCTCTGATACTCTCCGAGTGCCGCCTGAGGGAGACTCGTTGGTCCTGTCAATGCGAGCTTTACTGCGTCTCTTTGCCTTTAAAAAGTCCTTTGTAATCAATCCTTGATCCTCCGAAGCATCCGTGCTACCTAACGATATTAACAGATGGGTATCACTTTGTCAACGAAAAAACGCGTGGTACCTGATCGAAGACGGCGAGAGCAAGGATGAGTAGCCTATAAAGTAAATGGTACGAAAGATAATCAAGTGTCAGGTAGTGTATGTAGTGACGGTAG
>JAKBGL010000229.1 GCA_021833085.1 Actinomycetes bacterium
ACGAGCGTCGTCCGCCAAACAAAATAGCAGAGATCGGCACGCCATTAGGATCTTGCCACTCAGGGGCAATCTTTGGAGATAGAGAAGCTGGTACTGTAAAACGTGCATTCGGATGTGCTGCGGGTTTAGTAGAGTTAGGGTCCCATCTATTACCCTGCCAGTCGGTCAAAGGTCCCGGTACGTTATCCATGCCTTCCCACCACACATCGAGATCTTCAGTCAAAGCGGTATTGGTAAAGATTGTCGAACTCCTGATCGTGTCCATGGCCACAGGATTACTTTTATACGACGTTCCCGGAGCCACTCCGAAGAAACCCTTCTCGGGGTTTACGGCATAGAGTCTGCCATCAGCTCCGAAACGCATCCACGCTATGTCGTCACCGATTGTCTCTGCCTTCCAGCCCTCTATTGCTGGAACCAACATCGCTAGATTTGTCTTTCCACATGCCGAGGGAAAGGCGCCAGCTATGTAATGAACCTCCCCTGTCGGACTCGTTAGTTTCAGGATCAACATGTGTTCCGCAAGCCATCCCTCTTCCCGTGCTATCGAGGACGCGATACGAAGCGCTAAGCACTTCTTACCTAAAAGAGCATTTCCACCGTATCCAGATCCAAACGACCAAATCTCCATTGTCTCTGGGAAGTGTGCGATATAGGTATTATCAGGGTTGCATGGCCAAGAAACGTCGCTATCGGTCTCGTTCTCTAACGGTGCACCCACACTGTGTAGGCACTTTACGAATCGACCAGAATCCCCTAACCTCTCAAGAACACCTGTTCCCATCTCAGCCATGTACATCATGTTCAAAACTACATACGCAGAGTCGGTCAGTTCGACGCCGACGATGGAGAACGCTGAGTCTAAAGGACCCATTGAATACGGAATGACATACATCGTGCGCCCTGTCATAGATCCTTTATATAGGTCACTTAGAGTAGCTTTCATCTCCATCGGTGATCGCCAGTTGTTAGTAGGACCAGCGTCGTCTTCTCTTTCGGAACAGATATAAGTCTTGCTCTCGACACGAGCGACATCTCTGGGATCGGAGTGCGCCCAGTAAGAACTCGGTCGCTTGCCCTCGTTCAACCGCAACAACGTACCCGATACGATGAGCTGCTCGGCCAACTCTTCAAACTGAGCTTGAGAACCGTCGCACCAATATACTTCCTTGGGATTACAGTGGTCAGCGACCTCTTTCACCCACCTTAGCAACTCAGCATGAGATGTAAGAGTAGACATATGCTTCCTTCCAACGCCAAAAGCTTTAAACTCGACTAACAACCCTCTAGGGTTAGATGTAAGTTTTACTCATTTTATGCAACAACGCAAGTACAAAGAGTTGAGGTACGGGAAAACTGGTAGAAAGTCATTGGAATGAAGAACAGCTACTGAGGTTGATACGTGAGTTTTCTCCAAAGTTATCACAAGATGTAGAAGTTGGAGTTGGAGACGACTGTGCGGTGGTTCGAAGTATCAACAACGACATCGTTCTCTGTGCCGATATGTTAGTAGAACATGTACACTTTGAAACGTCCTACTTCGATCCATTCGACATTGGATACAAAGCTGTAGCTGTCAATCTATCAGACATAGCAGCAATGGGCGCTAGAGCTATCTATCTCCTCTGCACCCTCAGCGGTCCAAAAGACTACCCTCTAGACGAGATCCTACAAGGAATTCAAGATACAAGTAAACTCTACAATGTAACCCTAGTCGGTGGAGATATCTCAAGATCGACTGAGATAACAGTCTCAATAAGCGTAGTTGGGACCCGAGATACCTCAGTCTCTCTCCTTCGGTCCGCTGCATCCGCAGGAGATCAAATAGTCCTCACCGGCCCAACCGGACGTTCTGCCGCTGGACTTAGATCTCTGAGTCAAAACAACGTACGTCCAAGCCATCCAACCCCCTTCGAACTCGCCCATCTAAGACCCCTGCCTTTGCTTGACGCTGGTCGCGCTGCCCTATCGTACGGCGCCAGAGCCGGTATCGACATCTCCGACTCTTTGGCATTAGATCTTCATAGAGCGGCTGATGCCTCCAACGTTGGTTTCGAGTTAAGTGATGTACCGCTGATTGAAGGAGTTACCAAGGAGCAAGCGCTTTACGGAGGAGAAGACTACGAACTACTGCTATTCATCAAAGACGGTGTTTCACTAGCAAAGCATCTAGATAAAGTGCTACATAGAACCTCGGCTCAGGTCATCGGCGTAGTCACAAACAACCAAGAGATAAGAACCCTAGGAGGAGAACAGCTACCCAAAAAGGGATACCTCCACTAAAACAATAGGAGAGTGAGTCAAAGCTCACTCTCCTATTGTGTACGTCTTTACTGCGCTCCTTGGGAGCTAAAGACTTGCTCCTTCCACAAGACCACTTGGCTGGCCCGTCTTTGGAGAAAAGATCGGTTTGGCGTGTCTCACAGTCATCAACTTGGTTTTCACAAGAAGTTTTATAACAGTCCATGCCGGGTCGTACTCTCTTCTCGCAAATGATAGCTTCGCCGCAGTTGGAGCCGCATGGTGATTGTTATGTTGGCCTTCACCAAAAGATATGAAAGCCAACCAGTTGTTGTTAGTGGCAAGGTTTCGATAGGGTCGCTTTCCATAGGTATGACCGATTGCATTTACCGCAGCAGAGATTCCCAAATAGGACACAACGTGC
>JAKBGL010000230.1 GCA_021833085.1 Actinomycetes bacterium
GTAACGACGTTACACCCATCCCAACTCCTACAAGGAGAGCGGCAAGGACAAAGACGGAGACCTCTTTACGGATAGACTCCCTATATGCTGTACGCTTAGGAATCAAATTAATTCGATGAGCAGCCTTAGTTGCGCCTGGAGTTCTCCAAAGAGCAAGCCCTAAGGCCGTAAGACCTGACACCGTTAGAAGTTTACGATCTGAATCTGAAACGCCCTCGTCACAGATCAGGTCTAGATAAGTTGACGTCGGTATGAGTTCAACGCTCAGTGATAAGCGACTGCACAGTGACTCAGACAGCCCCTCTATCAGTCCAGCTCCACCTCCCAAGAACACCTTGTCTATGGTCATATCGTCAGACTGTAAGAGGTAGTACTCCAACGAGTTAGCCACCTCTTGTGTAAGTTGCTCGACTGCTTCACGAATCGCTAATGAAACTCCGTCACGTATCTCTGATTCAATGTGTTTCTCCTCTAAGTGGCCTCCTCTTTTGTACCACTCAGCAGTTGACTCATCGCAGCCCGTTATCTCTTGAATCCTTCGGGTTATCTCTCCACCGCCGACTTGCAAGGTTCGCACGAATCTCACACCGTCTGCCCCTGCAAGCACTACGTCGGTAACGTCAGAACCCACCTCGACCACTGCAAATCTTTGAGACGTAGTGGCTTCATCGTCTCCTGATATCTTCGACGAGGACTCCCTTAAGATGCATTGAAGCGCTCGCGCACTAGCCAAGGAGTTGGCATCGACACCCACTACAGAGAGTCCAGCTCTTTTTGCAACCTCAAGAGACCTCTGTACGACACTCTCGTGTGCTCCGGCAAGGAGCACTCTAATAAACCTTGAGTCGTCCGCCTCAACTGTACCAAGGCGTTCAAAGTCACTTACCAACTCCGAAGCTGGTATCGGCAAGGACTCGATAACCTGGAAGGCGATAGCGTCTCGAAGCTCGGAGTCAGACATATCAGGATTAACGAGCGATCTAACAACGACCCTGGTTCCACCCAGTCCAACAACGCATCGCTTGGTGTGCACGCCAGCTGAGGCAAAAAGTTCCTTTAAAGTAGCGACAACCAAATCGGTATCTACTACCTCTCCGGCGACAACGGCTCCTTTAGGAAGGGTTCTTTGTCCAAGTTTGGTTAGGGTAAGTGAAGACCCTTTGAGTTCGACCTCGACAAACTTTATAGCAAAGCTCCCGATATCTAGACCTATCACTCTTTCGGCCATACAAGTCTCCCCGTCATACTCGAGCAATAAGGGTGGAGATCACAAAACACTTCACACTAAAGTGCTCGACATCTATACACAAACCTTGAGCACTTTTTACCCTGATCTCAAAACACCTCTGTAAGTCAAAACTTTGCAACAAGTAGCGCTATTAGAAAACTCAAGGTAATGAAGGGACCAAAGGGAATAGAGCTTTTCCTACTTGCACGGCCAGTCACCATCAAGGCAACACCGACTACGGAACCTAGCGCAAAGGAGCCTAACATGACGTAGAAAATAAAGTAGAGGCCAAAAGAGGACAGCGCTAAAGCGATCACACCTACCAACTTGGCATCGCCCAAACCCATCCCCTTCGTCAAAAGGCCGATAAGAAATAGAGATCCTCCAAAGACCGTCAACGCTAACAGAGCCGACACGACAGGCGAAAAGGAGTGGGTCTCGATCGAGCGTCCAAGTACGAGCAGTGCCTCAGCAAGCATCCCAAAGTAGGTTAGCACATTAGGTATCCTTCGTACCTTTAGATCAACTGTCGCTCCAGTGACTGCGATAAACACAGCTAGATAGAGTCCAACTTGGACTATGCCCCATCGGTAAAGAGGCAAGAGAGCGCCGAATAGAAGCGCCATTGAAACTTCAAGTAAAATATAAGAGACCTCTATACGTCCATGGCAGTGCCTACACCTGCCCTTTAGGAAAAGGTAAGAGACGATCGGAATGTTGTCGTACGCTGCGATACGTACGTGGCAACTCGGGCACTCAGAGCGAGCGAAAGCAACCTTCATACCTGCAGGAATTCGGTATACGAGTGCGCTCATGGTGGAACCCAGTACAGCTCCCAGAGATGCCCCAAAGACACTAAGTACAAAAGACATGACCTTAGAACCCCGCACTCTGGGCGTTTAAGGTCCATAACCCAGTGCTAATCGAGCCGCCTACGGACGGAGGAACGTCGCATGATGTTGGAATAGTCGCAGAACTTGCCTCGTCTGCATAGAAGTAGTTACCCATAGAGGTACCGACCGCCACAGCCTCAACACCAAAGACTGAACCACCGCTTGAGTACTCAAAGGCACAAAACGCTTGCGCCGACTGTCCGCTAGCTGGGGCCAAGACAACGTATATCGGGTTAGTCGTTGCCGAAGAGTTCGGGGCCGAAGAGGTAAGTAGTGACGCAAACTCTGGGTCCGATTCGCCCAAGGTCCCAGAACCCGACCCAGGTCCTGCATATACACCGTGTGAGTCGTAAAAAGCGATCTCAGCAGTCAGTACAGCCTTCAGATTACTCTGTGCTGAGCGATCTTGGGCCGACTTCTGTGTGCCTAGGAAGGTTGGAATAGCGATAGCCATCAAAATACCGATGATGAGCACGACCACCATAAGCTCAATAAGGGTGAACCCTTCTTCGCCATCTTCGGTAAACTTGAAA
>JAKBGL010000231.1 GCA_021833085.1 Actinomycetes bacterium
TGAACTCTATAATTTTCTACTGGGTCGCACTTGTTGTCTTCGATTGGATCTGCACCAAGTGATTGAGCATTCATAACGGTTCCTTTCTGGAACTTTTTACCTCTGACGACGATCTAAGACTCTCTTGGCCTTCCCGGTAGAGGCTCGTTCAATCGCGAAGGGTTCAACGACAGACACCATCACTGAGACACCTATCATGCTCTTTATATGGTGGGCTAGATCTCGTTCGGCCTTTGTCCTTACATCTGCTGTATCGGATCTACTTCGAATCTCAACCTGTACCTCTAAGGTATCTAGAGGACCTTTTTTATCCAAGACAAGAAGATACTGTGGCGCAAGAGCGGGGACTTTGGCGATGATATCTTCAATTTGGGTGGGGAACACATTAACACCCCGAACTATCAACATATCGTCGGAACGACCTTGGATCTGTTTCATTCTTCGCATTGAAGTGGATGTAGGCGGAAGGAGACATGTTAGATCACGCGTTCTGTACCTGACGATAGGAAGGGCTTGTTTTGTAAGGGTAGTTAGCACTAGTTCGCCGTCTACTCCCTCTGGAAGTACGTTACCTGAGATTGGATCAATGACCTCGGGATAGAAGTGGTCCTCCCAAATGATCGGACCATCCAACGTCAAACCACTCTCACTTGCTACTCCTGGTCCCATTACCTCGGAGAGTCCATAGATATCAACTCCAACCATTGAGGTGCGTTCCCTAATCTCAGATCTGATGGCTGTAGACCAAGGCTCAGCTCCAAAAATACCTATTCGCAGAGAAAGCTCTTTTGTATCTATTCCTTGGCTTGTCATCTCGTCAAGAATTGTAAGCATGTAAGAGGGTGTCGCCATAATTATAGTTGGCTTAAGGTCCTGAATAACAGCTATCTGCTTTTCGGTTTGGCCACCAGACATAGGGATCACTGCACAACCAAGCGCCTCTGCTCCGTAGTGTGCGCCTAAACCACCAGTAAAGAGTCCATACCCATAGGAAACTTGAACAATATCACTGGGAGTTCCCCCTGCAACCTCAATCGATCTGGCGACGAGGCGAGTCCAGTTGTTAATGTCAGATTGAGTGTAGGCAACGATAGTCGGTTTGCCTGTTGTTCCTGAAGACGCGTGAACCCTCACCACCTCACTCGGAGGAACTGCACACATTCCGAATGGATAGTTATCTCGTAAGTCGTTCTTTTGGGTAAGAGGAAACTTTGAGATGTCACTCAACGACTTAAGGTCGCAGGGGTGTACGCCGAAGTTGTCAAATGCGTTGCGATAGTGGTCAACGTTCTCGTAAGCGTGTTTGAGAGTCCACCTAAGTCTCTCAAACTGAAGCTTCTCTATCTCTGTTCGAGATGCAGTAAGAATCTGTTCCATTACACTTCAACCTGGCGATCTTCTTGGATCACGTATCTTCCCTGGAGTTTGTAGGATCTTCCGGTTACTAGAGCAACTATCTCATTTCTTTGATTCACTACCTGCACTTCATACAAACCAAGGCGGTTTTTAAGCATGACTTCCCTAGCGGTCGCAACCAATAAGTCGTTCTTTACAGCGGAGTTTAAGAACTCTATCGATATCGAAGAAGCTACTGAAAGTTCGTTCCGAGAGTTGCAAGCGAAGGCAAAAGCCGAGTCAGCCAATGCGGTTATCACTCCACCATGGCAGATACCAAAGCCATTTAACATCCTTGCATCAACCTTCATCTCTAAAACTGAATATCCCAGCTTCGCTGTAGTGATGACCATGTTGAGTGACTGAGACAGTAAGTCATTTCCCAACATGTATGCCGCTACTTGCTCAGGGAGAGAGTTGCGGTAGAGGTTATCGTCGGGTTCGTCTGGTGTCATTACTCACTACTCCTACGAACATTCCCTAAGTGACTTATGTACAGTAGCTTGACATCGTTTTACTGTGGGCATCTTAAAGTGAACAGCGAAGGGACGACTATTGTTATCAAATCCTCGACGTTGGAGAGAGCCTACGCAAAGTCGTGGGTGTGCAAGTTCGAGACTCCTAGACTCGTCGGAGATGCGAGCCGACTGGATTGAACCAAGATAGAAAGTTTGGCTGAACTCTATCGTTGGTTTCGTTGACTCCAACGCATACTTGGCAAACTCGCTAACAAGCGACCAGATCGTGAGAGTCGCACGTCTACCTGTTTTTTCTTGTAGTTTATGGAGACTAGTATCAGCAGTATTAGGCGGCCTCGTTAGCCTTCTAATTCGAGTTCCGTGCTGCGCAGATGAAAGTGCCATCTTTGATGACAACAAATCGGTGACGTTAGTCGCCTGCGAAGCAGTCGTGTCGATGAGATAGACAAGATCTCCACGTAAAACTGCCTTTGTGTTGTGGTCTATGACGGCGATGCAAAAGCCTAGAAGGCCGTTCGTGGACTCTGCTAGAGAGCTATGTAGCTTTATGTTATCTTTGGTGAGCGTCTCTCGTAGAACGTCATCTCCTTGTCTGACCTTAAATAACGTCTGTTCCATGTGGGAACATGATTGTTTCCGTCGCCGATTGTCGACTTCAGTGGACATAGGAAAAGAACGCCTGTTCTTGCAAAGCGACGATTTTATGTCTCTAGTATCTACTTCATCGAAAGAACTTCTAGTTGAAGAGGTATGTGAAGACATGTGGCGGTC
>JAKBGL010000232.1 GCA_021833085.1 Actinomycetes bacterium
CACACGAGCACTAAGCAGATCGTGAGTAATGTACAAAAGGCTAAGTCCATGTTCTCTTTGCAGCTCAGCAAGTAAACGTAACACTCCTGCTCTAAGTGAAACGTCTAACATAGAGACAGGTTCGTCAGCTACCAGAAGCTTCGGCTCACACGCCAAGGCACGTGCTATCACAACACGCTGTCGCTGTCCGCCTGAGAGTTGATGAGGCATCTTCTCAGCGAACTGCCTAGCCGGAGAAAGTCCTACTCGGTCGAGTAGCTCCTCTACTCGTCGCGTCGCTTCGGACTCTGTCATCTCCAAATAGTTAACACACGGACGAGCGATTGTGTACTCGACTGTATGTACGGGGTTCAATGCTCCATAGGGGTCTTGGAAGACCATCTGCACTTTACGGTGAAGACCTCGCAACTCCCGGTGGCCTAACTTTTCAATGGACATATCACCAAATCGAATGCTTCCTGAATCAGGCCTCTCTGAACCCGTTATCAACTTAGCTATCGTACTTTTCCCGCTTCCGCTTGCTCCCACTAAGCCCACAGCCTCACCAGGAACGATCTCAAAAGATACGTCATTCACCGCAGTTACTACGTCTTTTGAGCCTCTTTTGGACCTATAAGTCTTGACAACATGGTCAAAAACTAATGGCGGGATGGCATCTGCCGAATTAGCCTGGATTGAGTTGCTCACTACCTCAACGTCCGACAACTTCCCCCTCCTCTAACACTCCAAGTCCAGGTAGTCTTACGTGACAAGCTACCTGGACTAGACCCGAGCGTATGAGCTTCGGGGTCTTTTCACGGCAGATTTCAACAGCAAATTCGCATCGAGGCGCAAAAAAACAACCTTTTAGTTCCAAAGATAGATCGGGTGGAGTACCGCGAATATCTTTCAACTCGACCTTATCAGCCCGAGGATCAGCGTAGCACTTTAGTAACGCCTCGGTATAGGGGTGATGAATACCGATAGAAGCCACCGTCTTTGAAGGTTGATCTTCGACCACTCTTCCCGCATACATCACTAAAGTTCGATCTGTTACGTCAAGAACTATCGACATATCATGGCTAATTACTATCGCAGTAAAGCCCCGAGAACGCTGCAAGGACTTGATAGTCTCCATCACTGACGCTTGAACTATGACGTCTAACGCTGTTGTAGGCTCATCAAAAACAATCAGTTCCGGTTCGAGTGCCAAGGCTAAGGCTATGGCAACACGCTGCCGTTGGCCACCAGAGAGTTCATGAGGGTACCGACCCAGCATCTGGGGATCAAGATCTACCATCGACAGTAACTCAATCGCCCGGATCCTAACCTTGGATTTACTCCAATGTTCACCTTCACGAGCATGGGCTTTTAAAACATCTCCAATCTGTTTAATTACACTTCTAACAGGATTGAGTGCATTCATTCCGCTCTGTAGAACCAGAGCAAAACCGTTTCTCCGTTGACTTCGTAGTGCAGAACCTGAAAGTTCTGAGATATCGACTCCGTTGAACCTCACGGAGCCACTTTCAATGAACGCCGGCGGACGAAGCATCTGGGTAATTGCAAAACCAAGAGTTGACTTGCCAGACCCTGATTCACCAACGATACCTACGAACTCCCCCTTTTCAAGAACAAGCTCAACATCTCGGACAGCTTTGATGCGCACTCCGTGCTCGGGCTCATAGACTACGTTTAGCGCTTCTACCTCTAGCAAAGCCATCTACTTCTCCCTCAAACGCGGATTAGAAAGAGAGTCAATCCCAAAGTTAATTAAAATGAAAGAAAGTGACAACAAAACGATCGCAGCCCCGGGAGCGAACACTAAGACCCATTGTCCCGTTAGGAATGCGTTATCATTTTCGGCCCAATACAAAATTGAGCCCCAGCTAACCGTATTTGGGTTACCGATTCCTAAAAACTCTAGGCTTGAAGCAGCGATTACTGCAGCAGTTGCCGCACCGAAGAAACTCGCAGCAGCTAACGACACCATGTTAGGAAGTATCTCTCTAAAGACCACGCGAAACAGCCGCTCTCCGGAAAATGTAGCTGCAGTAATATAGTCTCTACTACGTAAAGTAGCAGTTTGACTTCTAATCACCCTTGCACCGGTAGCCCAACCTGTAAAGCCTATAACTAGAAGTATCATCCATATCGAGTTGCTTCTAAGGTAAGCAGCAATAACAATCATCAAAGGAAGACCTGGAAGTACAAGTGCAAGATTCGTTGTAAAACTTAGGATTTCATCCATCACTCCCGGCCGAAATCCAGCAACAAGTCCGATCATGAGGGCTATTAGCGTTGCCAAAAGTCCGGCGCCTAGACCTACCAATAACGAGACCCGAGTACCGTAGATCATCTGAGATAGCACGTCTTGTCCGTTGCCGGTCGTCCCTAACCAGTTAATCGTATTTGGGTTTTGGTAGGGCTTGAAGTTTGTCGCAGTGGGTGAGTCCGGCGCCAGGATCGGGGCAAGTACTGCCACCGCTACAAAAAAAGCAAGGATCACAATACCGACCCGAGATTTCTTGTTTCCCCACAGAGTCGTCACCGCTCGCAAGAAAAATATCAAGGATCTCGGAAGGTGAGGTATTTTCGAACTCAGCAGCGAAACACCGTTGGAGTCTTTGCGTCTACGACGCAACTTGCTCGTAA
>JAKBGL010000233.1 GCA_021833085.1 Actinomycetes bacterium
CGGGCCCTTTCCACAGGGCATCACTTGTAAGTTCGTAGATGGTCTGAAACAAGTTCGGATGTGAAATTGCGTCGCAAAGTATCTCTTGTCGATACAAAACGGTATCCGTTGATCTCAGAGAGTCGAGCAGTGCAGCTTGAGCAACTTTCTTGATGAGATCGTCGCCTTGTGCCATGGCATTTATAATTGACTTTAAATGCAGGTCACCATAGACCGCATCTTGGCTTTTGCTCAAAGATTTCTTGTAATCGAATCCACTATCTGCGAACATCAACCTTGCTATAAGTGCCACAGTCGCCTCCGTAGCGAAGCTTGATCCAGCCTATATTTTTCAGCGATACTCTTAGCGTACCCTGTATAAGTAGCTTGACCAGCTAAAACCTTGTAGGTGCGAATCGTAGGATCTTCAGGTTGCACCTGGGTTACAAATCGCTGTGCCTTGCCGACACCTTGGGATAGTCCATCGATGAAGGTTACCCATACGCAGAAAGCACCGACTTTTCCGAGTTGATCTATGACTAGATGAGCCAATTCCTGTGCATCTTGGAGTGTGGTTGAACTAAACAGTTCGTTCAGTACGATTAGGCTCCTCGGCGTTACCTCATCTAGCACAGCCTTTAGTCGTAGTAGTTCGTCCTGCAACTTACCCACCGGGTTGTCCATGGCTTCGCCTCTTTCAAATATCGTCAGAATGTTGTCGATGAGTGGTACTTGAACGTTGTCCCCTGGTACTGGACATCCAATGTGTGCAAGGTAAAGTAGTTGTCCAATCTGACGCGCAAAGGTCGTCTTGCCGCCACTGTTGGGACCAACGATAAAAGCGATCCGCTTGTTAGGACCGATGCAAATATCGTTGCAAACTGGCCGCTGCCGCTTTTTCATCAATTTAAGCGTCAACGCTAAGTCGAAGCCTTCATCGACGTTTATCAGCCAGTCGTTTGAAACAATCTCGGGCAAGGTTAGATTCAAACCACTTGAGCGAAGTCGAGTCGCCAGATCCTCGACTGCAAGGTAGAACCGAAGGTCGCGTGTTATCGTTAGAATATTCGGGTCCAAGAACTCCTTCCACTTATTCCAAAACTTCTGGAGGAGTCCGAACGCCTTTGGATGTAACTTACTCACACCTTCCAAAACCTGTGCTTCGATGTGGTTCACGTACGGGGTTAGACCTTGTAGTCTCCTTTGGCGGTAAGTGCCGATGTCATCTTCCATAAAGCGATTAAATACCTTCTCAACCCTTAAACGAATATCGCTTTCGCCTTTGTAGAGACGGACATCTACTCTACCGACATCTATCACCATGGAGTATTGCACCTCCTTCAACGCTTCAGTGACCTGGTTTATGTCTTGTGCGAGGTCGATGAAGCGCTGCGAGCCACTTAGTTCGTCGAGATATAAACTTAGTTCAGTGAGTCCCCTTGAGGTAGGTTGTCGTTCGTTGAGTACTCCGGTAAGTTCGGTGATCGTATCGCAGTAGAGCTGTGAAGTGTCAAGGAGGTACCGATACTGATACCATCGGTACTGGAGTTTAGAAGTCGTCACAAGCGATCGCTCTACTTTTTTGATTGAGTTGGTAAACTTTTTTATCGAATCAAGGAGTATCGGTACTTGTAGATCGACAAAGACTTCTTGACGGTAGGAGATCTCTTGGAGGCTCTCCAATGGACATTTCAAAACCGATGTCAAAAACTCCTGATCATCAGGATCGTTTTCCACTATCGTTTCGATGATCTCTTCCAAGTGAAGATCTTGTAACGTATCTTTGTTTACGGAGTTCATGGTAGGTGTGTCCAAGAACAAAAGACTTGTGAAGTTAGTTTGCGACTGGCTATTCTTTTCGAGCATACTCTGACCCCTCTCTTACTTCCATGCCCAAACAGCAGGAGAAGAGCAGGTCTCCAGTCCAGATTTCGGTGGGATTAGATAAAGCTCGTGGAACAGGAGGCGATTACTGATCCACATCAAGAACTCCGCTATTGATTCCAGCCGCCAAGCAATCAAGGGAGTGTGGCAAGCGTCGGAGAACGATTACTAGGTATTCAGTTTCAGATGACCAAACGTAAACCCAACAATTTTCTTTCACATCGACTCCTTTCAACGATATAAACCGCAACCGGTTTTATCATTGCCAGGAGCCATCAGCCCGTTTGGGCACTTTATGGCAAGCTCCATTGCCACTTGATATTTTACACCTACGGATGAAGTTTGAGGCCTCGTTACATCAATGGATTAACGGAGTTTCTTATCTAGAGGCCAACATATAGCGAAGTTCTGCGACTCCCAGAGCCTCGAGATCTTCCTTCTGTAATGTAAATACCCCAGAGGTAAATACCCCAGGGTGTGTATTGAGATTTTTGCAATGGATTTACTTTATCTCACCGTTTCGTTGGAACTATAAAGTCAAAAGTACGTATTTGGCGCGGGTGAATAACTTGAGGACTTAAAGCTCATCTAGACCGACTGTACTAGTCAAGATTAAAGTGGTCTGGGTCGTTGCGTATAGTGCAAAGACTCTGGGAGATTAGTCGCGTTCTAGGTGGGTTTGACTTCAGTAATATTGGAGTCCTTGGAGGGCCATGCAACCTCTTTACTAGAGATGACTGCGAA
>JAKBGL010000234.1 GCA_021833085.1 Actinomycetes bacterium
CAGCGCTCTCAACTATGCGAGAAAGGGATCTCTGCATCTCAGACTTACCCAAGCATACGTTGGGGACGTAGCACACCAAATCGTATCGAGTTCACTTGGTCGAGAGTACGTCTTCGCTATCGATGCCTATGAATATGACACCCTGCACCAATTCCTATCTAAATATCGCGCACCAAGTTTCCTAGCGTCGATAGCAGATAAACCGGGTGATCGAGGTCTTGACGGTGAGTTTGAACTCCTCCAAGACACTTTCCGACGGTTTGCCGAACAACGGCTCTTACCGATCGCAGACGACGTACACCGTCACAACCTTGATGTTCCAGAAGGAATCATCTCCGAACTGGGAGAGATGGGTGCATTTGGCTTATCAATCCCCGAAGAGTATGGCGGATTCGCTTCTGGAGGTGGTAACGACTACTTAGCAATGGTTGTCGCGACCGAAGAACTCTCCCGTGGATCCCTTGGAATTGGAGGGTCTCTTATCACGCGTCCCGAGATCCTCGCCCGGGCACTACTTCGAGGTGGCACTGAGGAACAAAAAAAAAGATGGCTACCCAGGCTTGCCTCAGGTGAGATCATGAACGCCGTAGCCGTCACCGAACCTGACTTTGGGTCAGATGTCGCTAATATCACAACCTCGGCAACCAGCGAAGGTGCTGGATGGCTCATCAATGGTGTCAAGACTTGGTGCACCTTCGCTGGTAGGGCTGACGTACTAATGTTGCTTGCCCGCACTGACCCTGATAGATCAAAAACACATCGAGGGCTATCTCTTTTCGTGATCGAGAAGGAACGATTCTCCGGT
Organism: Actinomycetes bacterium; assembly: GCA_021833085.1. The sequence goes on from JAKBGL010000234.1 coordinate 806, forward strand.
CATGAGTTTTCCTTCGAAAGTCACCACTCCTCAACCAACGGAGTTGTCGGAAAGATAGAAGGACGTGCGATCGATACACTTGGATATCGAGGTATGCATTCATACGAAGTCTCCATACAGAACTGGTGGGTTCCAGACGAAAGTCTCGTCGGAGGAGACGAAGGTTTGGGTAAAGGCTTTTACTTTCAAATGGAGGGGTTCGGAAACGGAAGAATCCAAACTGCGGCCCGAGCAGTCGGTGTAATGCAAGCTGCTTACGAACTAGCTCTAACATACGCAAAGCAAAGAAAGGTCTTTGGGCAGTACATCTTCGACTATCAACTTACACGAGTCAAACTCGGTAGAATGGCGGCGCATATACAAGCAGCGAGACAACTATCTTACGATGTAGGATCTATGATGGCGAAAGGAGAGGGTGTACTCGAAGCATCCATGGTCAAGGCCTACGTATGCAAGGCTGCGGAATGGGTTACGAGAGAAGCGATGCAGATCCATGGCGGAATGGGTTACGCCGAAGAGTATACGGTTAGTCGGCTCTTCGTAGACGCTAGGGTACTTTCGATATTTGAGGGAGCAGACGAGACCCTTGCCTTAAAGGTGATCGCAAAGAAGCTTTTAGACGTTACCTAGGGCTAGCGTAGCCAGTTAGCGACACAGGGTAAAAACTTTTTGGCGTTCACTAAGCCTTCTTGGTCAAGGTGCCGATAGTCTAAATGAGATAGCCTAGCAAAAGGCCAAGTAACACGCGAGGAACTATGCGCAAAACCTTGGGTAGTTTAATATTGACCATAGGTCTTTTATTCGGATGGGGAGCCACCTTTATACATCTTACTCAGCTATCACTCCTTCAACCGGGACGACTTGGTCAAGCGACGACTCAACTCGTCCAGAGTCCAGCCGTGCGCTCTGCAATGGCGGGAGCGCTAGGAACTGCTCTAATTCCGCTTTTCGGTGGCACCGCAGTCATTAGTCAAGCAGCATTAGATCAGATAATTGCTAAAGCGTTAGCAAATCCACAAGTTGACGCTGAGTTTCAAAGCACTATGAACACAGCACAAGGTCACCTAACTGGAGCGGATTCGGGGCCGATCGTTCTTGGAGGTCCAGCGTTTTCACAGGAAATCGCTGCACAAGTAGCCCCTTACTCCGCTCAAGTCGCTCAAACCGTAGCACAACAAGGACTAGCTATCAAAATTCCTGGGTCCGCCCTTCCTAACCTGGGCACTTACGCAAAGCAGGCCAACAAATTAGAGAAACTCTTTACAGCGATCGCCGCGCTTATGCTTATACTATCTTTGATTATTCATCCAAGCCCCGGAGCGGTGCTTCGAAAAGTTGGACTTTGGCTAATCGGAATATCCATCATTGATGCCATACTGTTTTGGTTCATACCCACGTACATACTGCCTCAAGTCGCCTTTAGCTGGGCTCAGATCACTGCTGCAGTACTCAAAGCAACAAGTGGGCCAGCAACGACGTTCTACGTTGCCATGCTAGCCGTTGGCGCTATAGTTCTTGTCTTGGGTGAAGGCGTTAAAAAGCTCGCTTAAAGAAACGTTGCCAGTTTTAGCGGTTCACGAACTCCAAGGCCAACTATTGGAAGCCTCGTTAAACGCCCGCGCTCGCGTTCAACTCCCACAAAATGACTAGATTTGCGCTACCTAAAGATCCCACGTTGGACCATGATTGAGCAACAGATTCGACGTCAGCACTTGTTATAAAGCATCAAACGTGAAGTTACAGGTTTTTATACAATAATGCCGATTGAAAGCTACCGTACATCTAGCAGACCAACAAGGTG
>JAKBGL010000235.1 GCA_021833085.1 Actinomycetes bacterium
CCATGGCACCGATTCGGTATCCATTGCCTTGGTAGATCGCAAACTTAGCAAATGTATCAGTTGTACGGATGGCTTCAGCAGCTAACGTTCCATGACTCTCATCGTCAGAAACACCTCCTACAAGTTCAGAGATCTTTGCTAACGGTCTCTCGATCGGCATATAGATGCCTATGAGCCCTGTAGATGATACTCCCACCTGTTCGACATCGACCGAGAGCTCAGTCGCTACCGCCTGACACATCGCTAAAGCGTCAGAGAGACCGCGCTCGCCAGTTGCTGCATTTGCATTTCCAGAGGATAAAAGCCACGCAGCAGCTCGGTTGTCGCTAGCGGCAAGGTGATTTCGAGAGAGTACGACCGGAGCTGCAGCAGCCTTATTCTGCGTAAAAGTCGCAAAACACGGAATCGGCCTAGCATCTTTGCTGATTACAAGAGCAAGATCTAACGCACCGCTTTCTTTAATACCAGACGCTATCCCATTAGCTAAGAATCCATCTGCAAAGACTACGCTCACGGCCACACTCCTACCTGTGTAAGTCCACTATCTTCTGCGAATCCAACGACCAAGTTGGCACACTGGACCCCTTGGCCAGCTGCGCCTTTTGTCAGGTTATCGATAGCTCCTAAGGCTATAAAGGTCTCCGTTCTCTTGTCAAAGGCAACTGAGATCGAGACGTTATTACTTCCGTACACCGATGCTGTGCCCGGTGGTGTAGACGACAGCTTTACAAAGGGTTCTAAGTCATAGAAGCTTTCATAGAGTTCCAATAGACGCCCATCTATATCGTCTTGACTCATGCCAGAGAACTCCTTTAGAGAACTCCCCGAAGGTTCTAGGTAACAAGTTGCAAGTATCCCGCGTTTCATCGGCACAAGATGGGGAGTAAATACCGCTTTAACTCCGAGGTTATTCTCGATTTCAACGGTATGTCTATGAGTTCTCAGGCTATAGGCCCGGTACTCTTCCATGACCGACATAGCGAGACTTTCAAGGCGCAACGAGCGCCCTGCTCCCGATACACCAGAAGCAGCATCGACAACCACCTTACCCTTTGTATATCCAGATTTTATCAGAGGCGCCATCGCCAACGTCGAGGCGGTTGGGTAGCAACCGGGAACAGCCACCAGCCTTGCACCTTTGAGGAGAGATCGATCCAGTTCAGGCAGGCCGTACACGGCTTGATCTAGTAGCTTTGGACAGCTATGCCTATGTCCATACCAGTACTCGTACTGTGCGGGATCCTTTATTCTAAAGTCTGCCGCCAGATCTATAATATGAGAGGTAATCTCTAACAGTTCGGGTACTAACCTTTGCGACTCACCATGAGGGAGCGCCAAAAACACAAGCGGAACGCTCTCTGACTTTATCACCTCCATGAGCTCGACCGTATCTAAAAAAGCCAGCTCTCCAATGGCAGAAGAGGACGCTGGGTACAAGTCCCTTACTTTCATTCCCTTTGCACTTCGACCGCCGACAGCTACTACTTCAAAGTCGGGGTGACCTGAGAGAACTCTCAACAGCTCAGCCCCTCCATACCCTGAGGCACCGAATATCACACACTTCACACAGTGAAGTATACAGCTTCATGCATAGATATGCGCCAACACATGAAATCTATTTATGGTCTCTTAGAGTCCCTTTCAGTTCCGTAGATGCAGCGGCTCCAGCTTCTTTGATTATCTCTTTGATATCGCGTTCTCCCAACGGACGATCAAGGCGTTCTAGTCGGAGACGTACACCTACACTTTTTGTTCCTTGGGGCAGCTTGTCCGACCGAAAGACATCAAATACCTGAGCAGAACTTACCAACTCACCTGCGACCTCTCGAACCAAGCGAACAACCTCGAAGGCTGATACAGACTCCGGTACTTCGAAGGAAAGGTCTAGGTCGGTAGACGTATAGTTTGAGATCTCTTGTGCTTCTTTCGCCCTTTTCGACAACGACAGCATAGCTTCTAGGTCAAACTCCAGCCAACCATAACGGAATTTTGAGAGAGGTTCTACGACACGCTTAGTCAACTGAGGGGACAGCTCTCCAACAACACCAAGGACCTCTCCGTTGTGATCATAGATCCCACCACGCCTACCGCTATGCAAGACAGGGAATCTACCGTACCTTGACGAGAGGGTGTCCTTGGATGGTTGAGAATATAGAACTGACGGATCGACCGAGAAAAAGTCCAGGAGAACACTCAGGAGTTGAGTTGCTCTTTCAGCACCGTTTTCCTTATCACTCACGAGAGCCGCCACTCGCACCCGTTCGTTGGGTAGTCCATCATAGGTAAGTGACTCTCCCAAGGAGACAACTCTTCCGATCTCAAAAAACGAAACCTTATCTAAACGCCTTGATAGATTGTAAGACAACGCCTTGAGGTGACCAGGTAACATCGTCATCCTAAGAGCCACCTCATCTTGGCTAAGTGGATTAGATACCTCTAATGGGTGATCCTCAACTCCTACTTCTTGGTGATCGTGGCGAGCATACAAAGTACTCGTGATCGCCTCGTGGATACCTAGATCTCTTAGAAGTAGGCGGAGCTGCCTTTGGACCTTCTGCTCGTCGGTCAATCGACCCACATATGGGGATTTTGC
>JAKBGL010000236.1 GCA_021833085.1 Actinomycetes bacterium
AAGTGGTATGGACGCTACGGAGATCGCAATTACCACTACAGCCGCTTCTGATACACTGAGACCAAAGGAACTTCGCGATGCCAGAACTCCAACGAGCGCGGGACCAACAACCGCACCGCTATTTGCAAACAGATTACGGACCCAACCAGATGCGCTAGCTCGAAGATGGGTTGGAAACAGCTCTGCAGTGAACGCGGAAAGTACAGGACTTACGCCTAGTCCAAAAAATGCCGCTATGAACAGGGATAGACCTAAGACGGTAAGGGTGGATGACAGGAATGTTCCCAACCCACCGACTATCCCTAGACAGAGGTATAAAAGAAGTGTTGGGCGCCTTCCGAATCTATCCATTAAAAATCCGCAGAGAAGATATCCAGGTACAGCTACAAGCGCAGCAAGAGCAAATAAGATTCCCGTGGTCGCTACTGGGATGTGTCTTTGGGTCTCAACGTAGTATGCCCACCAACCGATCGTTCCAGTAAGGGCTAGCTCTTGAAGTAGAGATACAGCCCCAATGACAAGGGTTGCTTTACGTAGAGACCTGGTCTTGAGCACCTCAAAGACTCCTTGGCGAAACGTTGTATTAGGTGCATGGGTACTGGAAGTGAGATCCCTTTCCTTTAGAAAAAGAGGACTCTCTTTCAGCTTGGGACGAAAAAGAACGGTTAAGGCGAGTGGCGGTAGTGAGATTAGGTAAAAGAGACGCCAAGTCAAGGTCGTATCGAGAAGTCCTAAAGCTAAGAGAGATCCGGCAAACACTGCTCCGAGCGGAGCTACCATTAGAAGGAGAGAAAGATATTTGCCACGCGAAACATCGGGAACGGATTCAGCTAATAGAGTTACCGCAACTCCGAACTCGCCACCAATAAAGACCTGTGACAACGCCTGAAAGGCACCATAGCTCCATATATTCCAGCTAGTTGCGGTAAGTGCTGTAGATACTGCATATCCTGCGATCGTCCAAAGAAGCAGTGATCGACGACCGTATCGATCTGAAAGTCTGACTATGAAGAAGCCCAGAAACTGACCGGCTTGAATGGGTATGTTTATAACTCCTAGCGAGGCAATTGGAGTGTGGAAGCTGCTTTGAATTTGTCTAAGAAGTAGCGCTCTGAGTTGCCCGTCGTAGCTGGCAAATAGCGCCGATGGGATCAAGAGTCCTAGGAGGACAAGACGATCCTTTTTACTCATCGGCAGTTTTTGTCTATGTGATACCACGAACTCACTCTCATAATGTTAGGTTAGCTTGCTCCCTTGTCGGCGTTTGGAATTGACTTAGGTCGTACGCCAGAACAGGGCGTCGACTTTGTTCTTCGTTAATTAGAAACTTAGAGGCAATAAAAGGTATAGGAATTGCGCATGATTCTTGGTTGCCCTCCGAAAATCCTTTGTGTTGTCTAAGGATCGTGTCCTCGAAACTATCGGTCAGCGAAGTGGATCCTGAGTAGATCGCAAAGACTACCTACTTTCCAATATGAAATTTATACATGACTACGCTAGTATAAAGACAATGAGTGAAGTACGAGAGTCTCAGGAGACCTGTCCCATCAACTTTGGCGGATCGGCTCCCCGTGCGGCCGACCTTGCGGTATGCAAGTTGCTGCGCGTATCTAATGTGCAAAGGTCTAACGCTCAGGAGGAAAAGGCTCAGAGGCTTTTCAGCATAGCGATGGTTATCTCGGGACTTAGATGTATCCTTAGCTATGTAGTAGTGCCTTTCGTACTCCCGGCTCTTGGTCTTGGAGTGACCGCGGGAGTAGGTCCTGCTATTGGGATTCCAGTAGGGTTGATAGCGCTTCTTTTTGATGTTCGAGGCGTAAGACGTTTTTGGATTGCCGGACATAAGTGGAGATGGCAGATGACGGCTATATACGTGAGCGTTATGGCGTTAGTCACTTACTTGGTAGTGGAAGACTTTATACAGATTTTTAAGTAGCGGTCTTAGAACTGTTGGAACGCTTGGTCCTGCGAGAAGAGATCTCGGTTATTGAGCTACCTTTAACTCATGGATTTACATGATACTTCTTTAGCAGACTTCAGATCGCCTCAAGTTCCTCCTCCATGTGACCTTACCTTAGGTCTATCGCTGGTGGAAAAAAGTGTTGGTAGGACGACGTGGAAGATGCTGGCTGACGAGCGTTTTGCTAATCCAGCTGGCATTATTCAAGGTGGGTTTTTGGCGGCAATGATCGACTCCGCAATGGGTGCCTCAGTGATTACATACGTAGAGGATCAAAAGGTCTTTGCTACTAATACCGACTTGACTGTAAGATTTTTAAGACCTGCTCGCATTGGAGTTCAGCTTCTCTGTGAGGCGACGGTGGTCTCAGGTGGAAAGACCGTTGCATTTGTTGAGGCGAAGATCTCTGACGAACAGGATCGGCTAATCGCACTGGGTTCATCTACGTACCTGTTGTTGAAGCGAAAGTAAACCACCTTTAAAACTGCGTCCCTGTGGATGAGCTCTCGGTTGTGTTCCGATAGTTGTGCAAACTTCATTAGGTAAATGAAAACTAGTGATCGCTTTGAGTGTCTTTCTGTGACGTGACTTAGATGCTTGTAGTTAGGTATACACAGCGGGTGGTTGAAAG
>JAKBGL010000237.1 GCA_021833085.1 Actinomycetes bacterium
AAAGATAGCGATGTCCTCACAAACGAAGTTGATATGGTTTTAAGGGCAGCTCACAGGTAACTACACACCTCACCGGTATCGGCATTTTGTTCGACTTGTATCGAAGTAGAAAGAGACCGACACCACTCGCGAGAGATAGCGGAGATTTTCTCCACTATGAACTATTACTTCGGAGAGTACATTGGGTATCTAGAGGTGCCTTAGTACATACCCTCTTGGAGTATCCACAAATCCTGTCAATACTCGAACCCTTGTTCCACAATTCCCAAAAAGAGGAGCGATCTAAGATAGGCTCCAAGTACCACAACACCATTGGGTTTCAGAACCAGCGTCACTTGGCGAAATAGTAACTATGACGGGACCAACGACATTGCCGTTACTTAAAATACTGTTCAGACTCCCCGACAGGGAACTCCCTCTGCCAATAATAGTTCGAACCACCTTGGGTTTGATAAGTTCCATAGGCGAGCAGCATGCCGACTACCCAGTTTCCATATCCAAAAGATGTCGACGGACCTGTACTTGTCGTAGTTACCCGTAGCTCTCAACGTGGTAGCCGACTTCTCGACCTTAACAGAAGGATTTGAGCTCTCAACCGTTCAATACGTCGTATCCATCTAGAGAACATTGCTATCTTGGATAACATATGTCCCAATCTCTTCATGAAGCTCTAGGTTTAACGGACGACGAGTTCAAGATGATCCAAGATGTACTGCAAAGGCCCCCAAATCACTTGGAGCTCGCTATGTACTCGGTGATGTGGTCTGAGCACTGCTCCTACAAGTCATCACGAATTCACCTTCGCAGACTCCCGACCGAGGGTGAAACAGTCATTATGGGACCGGGAGAAAACGCCGGCGTAATCGATCTAGGCGAAAACTTTGCCTTGGCAATTCGCATGGAGAGTCACAATCACCCATCCGCAATTGAACCTTATCAAGGTGCAGCGACTGGCGTTGGAGGGATACTCAGAGATATTTTTACAGTAGGTGCAAGGCCAATCGCCTTGTTAGATAGCCTTTGGATGGGTCCTCAAGACAATCCCAAATCCCGATGGGTATTCAAGGGCGTCGTCTCAGGAATCTCCGGATATGGAAACGCAGTCGGCGTTCCAACGATTGGAGGTGAGACCCACTTCGAGGAAAAGTTTGCCTACAATCCTCTGGTCAACGTAGCAGCTATCGGTATAGCACTCAAAGAACACCTAATAAGAGCGGCCGCTACCGGAGTCGGAAATAAAGTTGTACTCCTTGGTGCACCGACTGGAAGAGATGGAATAGGCGGCGTATCAGTCCTAGCCTCGGCTGGGTTCGATAGCGAAACTGACTCCTCCAAGAGGCCGTCGGTACAAGTTGGTGACCCATTCGAAGAGAAAAAGCTCATTGAACTCTGTCTGGATCTACTTCGCTCAGATCTACTTGTTGGGATACAGGACCTTGGAGGGGCGGGTCTTTCGTGCGCAACTTCAGAGACTGCTGCAAAAGGTGGATCTTCGATGGACGTGTATCTAGACAAAGTGCCAAGGCGCGAAACAAACATGGAACCCTTTGAAGTTATGATTTCAGAGTCACAGGAACGAATGCTTGCGATTGTAACTCCTGACAACCTTGAGAAAGTTTTGTCATTAGCCAAGCACTGGGAAGTGGAGGCCGCTATCATCGGAGAGGTTAGAGAACCTACACCTTGGTTAGACGGTAATGTCCGCGGCATACTTCGAGTCTATGATAGAGAATGTGGAGAACTCCTAGGCGAGGTGCCCGCCAGTTCTCTAGCTGATGAAGCACCACTTTACGATCGAGAGATGTCGGAACCTTCATCATGGAGATCTCAGCTACAGAAAGAACCTCGACTTAGCACTCTTGATGACCAACTCATAAAGTATCTATCGCAAAAAGAGTTTGACCCAAGTCTCGTCTATCGTCAATACGACCACCAGCTATTCCTTAACACAATCGTACCGCCAGGTTCAGACGCCGCTTTACTTCAAGTGTCTGCTCCTGGAGTTGGAAGAGCACAACGTGCCTTTGGAGTATCGGTCGACGGTAATCCGAGATGGTGTAGTGTGCATCCTTACAGAGGCGCTGCGGCGACCGTCATAGAGTCTGCAATGAACATAGCCTGTGTCGGCGCTAAAGCCGTTGCTCTAGTCGACTGCTTGAACTTTGGAAACCCAACTCATCCACACGTCATGTGGCAGCTCTCAGAGACTGTAGATGGGATCGCCGAGGCCTGTAAAGCGTTGGACATTGCAGTTGTCGGAGGTAACGTCAGTCTCTATAACGAAGCAAATGGGACTGACATCGACCCGACCCCAACTATCACAACAGTTGGTACTGCTGAGATACCACATCTACCTTTGCCCGCCTTGTCTCGTGCCGAAGTTGGGTCGTATCTTTACTTGCTCGGATCCGAGTGCAACACGCTATCTGGCTCCGAAGTCGCAGTCGAGCACCTGAAGGAGGTCGGCGGAAACCTGTTCGACTTCAGCTACGACTCAGTCAAAGCACTAAGAGACCTTGTAATTGAACTATTTGGCAATGCAACCGCTCTTCATGTCCAAGTCCTGCACAACGTAAGTTCGGGT
>JAKBGL010000021.1 GCA_021833085.1 Actinomycetes bacterium
AAGAATCTAATATAACTACTACTTCATAGACGCGCAACTAAAACCTCCCATGGACCTCTTCCACACTTTGGAAGTAGGGCTCTTTACGAGCAGGATCTAAGAACATTCATTGTAGCAAAGCAGAGGCAAGGATCAGGCTCGCAATTATTAAGTTACAGAACCAAGAACTTGATCTTGACTATTCAATCTCTGCCAATCACATGTTTTTGCACCAAGTGGTTCCAAAGGCAATCCTTACAAACCTCAACTTGATACATGTCAAACTCTTTTGAGCGTACCGTGTCTTCTAGAAGTACACCGTTGGGGACAACCTGACCTGAAGAGGGTAACCTAGCACCAAAGGCGAACCCAACATAGACTAAGTTCCCAGCCCCACATATAGGACAGGGCTTTAACGCATCCTCTCCAAAGTTGTCAGCGACTCGAAGCAACTCCTCAGTGGCATCACAGATCTCTTCCTTGCTGACGCGTCCCGTGCGGTAGTTACGAATCAAGTTCTCCCGCAACAGCCGATGATCTACCGTGCCAGTGCGCCTTGGCACATTTGGTTCATCACGGCTACGTCCAAAACTTTCCACGTCTAAAAGGCTAGCACAATTTGCATCTAGCTCTTTATAGAACCACTTAGTCGGAGTTAAAAGAGCTCCGAAGTGGCTCTACATGCGCGATTTCTCAAGGAAAGAAGCTATGGAACGACTGCACCACAACCCGAAGATCGTAGCTTCTCCCAGAGTGACTCATGCGACTCTAACATTGCCAGAATGTTATATCAGATGAACCTAACGGATAACATATCTAACCGATATAGTATATAAGAATAATGAGATCCGGTGGAACTAGTCAATACCTTGAAGCAGCAGTGATGGGGTTACTCGCGGAAGACCCGCAACATGGATATGAACTCCACCGAAGGATAGTATCGGCGTTTGGCGCACTCTTTCATCCGTCTTGGGGGTCGATATATCCAGCCCTTTCGAGACTCGAACGCCAAGGATATATCGAAACGTTCGAAGAGGGCGGGGTTCGATCACTTACTACGTCTACTGGTTCTTTGGGCGGAGAACTAGCAAGCTTTAGATCCGCCCTCAGAAAAGAAACAACCTCTAAAAGGCAGCGTAAGTCCTACCGGATTACTGAAAAGGGAACCCAGTTCCTTCATGAACTCGTCTCGGGCATGGACGTATCAGACGACCGCGCCTTTTGGGTTGCCCTGGCATTTTCGGACCGCGTAGGTCTAAATCGTAGACTTTCGATCGCTAACAGACGAATTTATGTGCTTGAAGAACGCTTGAGAGAGATGAAAGAGAGCGAATTGCTCAATGGACTCAACATGCGAAGCCTCGCTCTACAAGGGCTTTACATGCGCCTTACTGACGAGCTGAGCTGGCTCGAACGACTCTGCAAAGAACTTTCTGACTCCGACGAACTAATGGAGTTGAGCAAAGAATCAAGGCAAAGACTTAAAGGCTTATAACGAAAATATATAGAAAGGTAGATGTAGATGGCTAATATAAAGGTAGCACTCGCTGGGATCGGCAACTGCTCAAGTTCGCTTGTACAAGGCGTACAGTACTACAAAGACGCTGACCCCTCCGAAGAGGTGCCGGGATTGATGCACGTAGTACTCGGCGGATATCACGTAGGCGATGTCGAGTTTGTAGCCGCTTTTGATGTGGATGCGGCAAAAGTAGGCGAAGACTTGGGAAAGGCGATCTTCAGCTCGAAGAACAATACGATCAAGTTCGCTAATGTCGGAGAGATCGGAGTAGAGGTCAAAAGAGGGCCTACCTTAGATGGACTCGGCAAGTACTATCGACAAGTCGTCGAAGAATCACCTCTTGATCCTGTTGACGTAGCAGAAGAGCTACGTCGTAGCGGTGCCGAGGTACTCGTCTCATATCTTCCCGTAGGTTCTGAAAAAGCACAAAAGTTCTATGCTGAAGCCGCTCTCGAAGCTGGTGTGGCGTTCGTCAATGCGATCCCAGTATTTATCGCGTCAGATCCGGAATGGGCACAACGTTTTAGAGATAAGAATGTACCTATAGTTGGAGATGATATCAAGTCACAAGTAGGTGCTACGATCGTCCACAGAATGCTTGCCCGACTTTTCGAAGACAGGGGACTTGTACTAGATCGAACGTATCAGCTAAACGTTGGCGGAAACATGGACTTTATGAACATGTTAGAGCGTGAACGCCTTGAATCAAAGAAGATCTCCAAGACCCAAAGCGTAACAAGTCAGATTGATCATGGTATCGAATCAAACAACGTACATATCGGGCCTTCAGATCACGTACCTTGGTTAGAGGACCGCAAGTGGGCTTATATCAGACTTGAGGGACGCAACTTTGGTGACGTACCACTTAACGTCGAACTCAAGCTAGAGGTTTGGGACTCTCCGAATTCAGCAGGCGTTATTATTGATGCCTTAAGATGCGCCAAGATCGCACTTGATCGTGGTATCGGTGGTCCGCTTCTTGGCCCGTCTGCCTACTTTATGAAGTCCCCGCCCAAGCAGTATCGAGATAACGTTGCTAAAGATATGGTTGAAGAGTTCCAAAGCGGAGAGGTCAACTAGCACCTGAGTTAGTAACTAAGACTAACGTTAAAGAGCCTCACATACTACTGTGAGGCTCTTCACATATCCGTCTATGTCTATACATGCCATAGAAACGAAAGTGCCATCCAAGATCTAACGCACAGATGAAATGGGCCTAACGCGCCACCACTTGAGGAGTCTCTTAGTTACTTCATCTTTGCCAATCAACCCCTCGTCAAGGCGAATTTCCAACAAATAGTCCATAGCGTCTCCTACATCTTTGGAAGGTCCTACATCTAAGATCGCCATGACCTCGTTTCCATCCAATTCAGGTCGGATTGACGCGAGTTCCTCCTGTTCAGAAAGTATTTGAATTCGTTCTTTCAGTTCAGTCATCTTTTCATGGAAGAACCTGACCTTAGCTTGATCACGGGTAGTTACGTCTGCAAGTGTAAGTTCATTCAACTGTTCTAGCAACGACCCAGCATCTCTAACGTAGCGTCTCACGGCTCTATCGTTCCATCCAGCTTTATAAGTATGAAACCTAAGATGAAGTTCAACCAACTTGGACACCGATTCAATCTCTTGAGTAGAGAATCGGAGAGCTTGCAATCGTTTACGAGCCATACGTGCACCAACAACGTCATGAAAGTGGAACGAAACCCCTGCAGAGCCTATCTCTCGGGTCCGTGGTTTACCAATATCATGCAATAAGGCCGCTAATCGAAGGATAAGATCCGGTGATGTTTTAGATACAACAGCAATGGTATGAGCCAAAACATCTTTATGACGATGAATTGGGTCTTGTTCTAATGCTAACGCAGGTATCTCCGGCAAGAAGATATCGAAAAGTCCCGTATCCACTAAGAACCATAGGCCAACCGAGGGATCAGGGAGTACAAGGAGTTTCGAGAGTTCCTCCCGAATCCTCTCGGGCGATACCACCTGAAGCCTTTCCCTTAACTCTAGCGCCGCATCGACGACATCTTTCTCCGGGTCCAGCGTAAAGCGAGTCATGAACCGTGCTGCTCGAAGCATCCTCAACGGGTCATCACTAAAGCTATCCGCAGCATCGCCCGGTGTCGCCAACTTATGACCCATGAGATCGTGGAGACCGCCAAAGGGATCGATAAGCTTTGAAGCAGATCCCGTCAGCTCGATAGCCATGGCGTTAATGGTAAAATCCCGCCTAGAGAGATCCTCTTCGATCGACGTTGAAAATTTGACCAAAGGTTTTCTTGAAGACAGATCGTAAGACTCAGCCCTATGAGTTGTAATCTCAAATTTGCGTCTGGAGATTTCAAGCGCTACCGTACCAAAGCGTTTACCAACCAACCAGATCGCATCGGATATTGGCCCAACAATGTCTTCGATATCATCAGGTGTTGCATCAGTAGTCAGATCAATATCGGTGTCGCCCTCTTCGAATACACCCAACAGAAGATCTCTTACAACTCCCCCTACTAGATATAGGCGTTTTCCAGCCTTTTCAAAGGCATCTTTTAGCGGTTCAACTTCTCTTTGAAGATTTTCAATCACTCTAACACTGCTCATAGCTATTGATCTACCTGTAGTAGGAAGTAGTTATACAATAATCGCTTGAAGCTGAAAACATAGTATTGGAGTTCCTCCACGCTCATCTACTTAGGATAAGTTTGGTTTATTTCTAAAGTTATCGGAGCGTTATCGGAGTCCTTGAGGAAACAAATTCACGAAAGAGGATTACGATCTCCAAGTGCTCGTCTTCTTGACTCACTAAGCGAATCGATGGTTTCATGAGAAACCTTGCTCCGAATATACTCTTCTTTAGGAACAACCTTTTCTCCAGCTAAAGCACCTACTGTAGCTGTTGCCGAGTCCCGTAGGGCCTCCATGTCATACCCGCCTTCAAGAAAAGCCAACACCCTACCTTTGGGTACGAACTGGATAGCCCACTTAGTAAGGTGGTAGAAGTCCTCCGCTCTTATCGTCAGGTTGGTAAGCGGATCTTTAAAGTGACCGTCAAAACCCGCGGAGATTACGACCCAATCAGGATTAAAGATCTCCACAGCTTCTTGTGCGATCACTTCAAGAACCGCTCGAACGGTCTCACCAGAAGATCCTTCCGGTACCGGAAGATTGAGGGTATAGCCAAATCCTTCTTCAGATCCAAGTTCTTGCACACGACCAGTTCCGGGGTATAGCGGATACTGATGAGTAGAGATAAAAAGTACTCGATCATCGCTGTAAAATATCTCTTGCGTGCCATTTCCATGATGCGCATCAAAGTCGACAATAAGAACCCTGTTTCCTTTTTCAAGGAGTCGTCCCACCGCAACCGCAACGTTATTGATTATACAAAATCCCATAGCAGTCGTTGAAGTGGCATGATGCCCAGGTGGGCGAACTACTAGAAAAGCAGAATCTGCCTCGCCTTGTTCAAGTCTAGCTATCGCATCTAAACCAGCTCCAGCAGCAAGCATCGCAGCACGCCATGACTGATCAGACACGGACGTATCGCTATCGATCATTCCACCGCCCATGAGGCAGAATCGTTGAAGTCCGATCAAATACTTCTGACTGTGCACCACCTCAAGGCTCTCCGGGTCCGCCTCTATAGGTGTAAAAAATCTCAATTCATCCTCTAGGCCCGTTCTTCTCACACCGTCCAAAACGGCTTCAAGGCGAGATGCGGACTCAGGATGGTATGTACCAGCGTCATGCTCACGATATTGAACATGAGAACCTATTAAAACAACCACGACTACGATCCTATTACGAAAGTGGCAAAAAGTTCGCTAGCCTTATTCCCATAGCGACGAATTATCTTCCAAGGCAGAGAAAGACGTTGTCCTTCAACGTTGAAGGAATTAGCGTACGGGTTTCACCGTGGCCCGGCGAGATACAGTCATGTCTCGTAACGTCAAGATCTGGAGGACTACTTTCTGTCTTATCATTCTCGCCTCTCACAGAGATTAAAAAAGTAGCCGCATCTTTGGGATACGAGAATCTACTTTGGCAAGCCACCGATGAGTTTACTGAGACAACCTACCAAAGTCTGGAGTTTGATCTTCGAGATCGTCTCCATGTGCTCATAGCATCAGATCTAAAACCAGATGTCAGGCATCGTATAAGCAACACCTTTACAGTTCGAAGAGCTCGGTCCATTGACATAGATGCAGTGCTTGAGATAGATAGCATGTGCTTTGAGCCATTTTGGCAGCTAGATCAGCAAGGACTTGAGGAGGCTATACTTGCGACCCCACGATCACGATATCGCGTTATCGTAGACAAGGATGACTTCGGATCAGTACTCGGTTATTCAATATTTGGCCAAGGTGCAGGTTCTGGATACCTTCAGCGCATTGCCATGAGTCCTGGCCGCCAACGAAATGGAGGCGCAACGTCTCTTATCGTCGACGGGTTTAGCTGGCTTCGACGTTGGCGCACACAAAAGGTAAGCGTAAACACGCAAGTAACCAATGAACACGCCCTTGCCCTTTACGTTGGGCTTGGATTTAAACTTCAAAGACAAGGGCTCTCGCTATATCAATGTTCATCGTCTTAGAGATGGTTAGGGCAAAGAGAGCAGCATTGAATCAAATGAGCCTGGTAAAACCTGCCTTTCTTCGATGGATGGTCTTGTCTATTACCATCTTTTTCATACTTATCATACCAGCAATACTCACAGCTCCACCGGCTTACGCGGCTTCAACACCAACTTTGAGCGTAACTTCAGCACCCGAAAGCGTCCCATATGGGAGTTCTACCACGGCAGCTATATCAGTATCTAACTCATCAGGAGAATCTCTGGAAGTCTACGAAACACTTTATCCAAGGATCACTTCAAGGACCGCTCTATTGAGCATGACTCCAACTTCAATACCGAGTGGTTATCCAATATCGATCTCGCCCCCCACTCCCCTTTCCGCCCTAAAAGGATCCGGAAGTGGCTCCTACAGTATCAGTTTGTCTATAGGTAACAGTCCTTCTGCAGCCCTCAACATACCTGGATGCACAACATCTTGTTCCGGCAACTATCCGCTCCAGATAAGACTGGCTAACTCTCAAACAGGTACTGTCTACTCTGAGATAACGCTGCCACTTACGGTAATGGCAGCTAAAGCGTCAAAGACTTTAGGAGTTTCATACGTCGTCCATTACATCTCAGCGTCATTCAATCCCCACATCTTCCATACGGTCGTAGCATTCCTCTCCACCCACTCGAGTCTTCCTCTGTCTTTAGCCATCTCACCGTCGCTACTAATTAGCGCACAGTCTTCTTCTTCCCCGAGCGTGCATCAAGATCTCATACTTTTAGGAAAATGGTCACAGCTTACTGGTCACTCGGTCGTCGGAACGACCTACGTTCCTGTTGACCCTACATGCATCTCCGCTTTGAATGGACCGATCTCCTACCAGTCGCAAATACAAAACGGTGTTAACGTACTTCAACCATACGAGCGAAGCGGCACAACTAAGATCTTCTCCACTAACGGCCCAGACATTTCCAATACACTTAATGCCCCTAGAAAGATAGGATATTCACATATCCTGGTTCCACAGAATTACCTTAACGATCTTGCCTACAAAGTTACACCCACGGCACCTGTTGCCCTAAGTTCGTCATCTACTTCATTAATTGGCGTTGACTCTGTGTTAACGCGGGAGTTCTCAACCGCAAACTCATCAATGAAGCGAGCACTGGCTACGGCCGATCTCTCCCAAATTTACTTTGATGCTCCAAACGACCCCTCGCAAAGAGCTGTCGTTGTAAACGTCAATATCCCTAACGCCACCTCCATGATAGACTTCTCCTCTTCCCTTAGGCGAGTTCTCACTGATCCCTTAGTCAGTCTCATTAGCTTAAACGCAGCTTTTTCTATACCCTCATACAGATCTATATCTGTCAGTCATCTAAACCTCGCAAACACAACAAGCAGATCTTGTCGGCACCTTTTGAAATCTGAGTTGAAAAAAGGTACTCAATACCTCCAAAGTGTTGTGTCCCTAAACGCCAACATATCTAACAGAGTAGAGATCGAAAGGTATCTCCTTGAGGCGGAGTCAGCAGCCATAAGCAGATCAGAGTCAGCAGGCCTCATCGCTAAAGCGGAGTCGCTTGCCAAAGACGATCTTCACTCTGTAAGCGTAGTAACAAATAGCGCTTTTACACTTACTTCAAGAAAAACTACAATTCCAGTAACTGTTACTTCTAAATTTAAGCTCCCGATTTCAGTCAGGTTGCAGTTAAAGTCCTTGAAGCTTGAGTTTCCCCAAGGCAACGTAAAAGTCATTACCTTAACCCATCCAACCTCCACCATCTCGTTCCCAGTTGCAGTAAAAACCCTTGGAAGCTTTCCGCTCGAAATCGTTGTACAAGCCCCCAACGGTTTTACGATCACAACCTCTACGGTTGGCGTACACTCCGAGGCTTTTTCGATAGTGGGGGTGGCGCTTACACTCGGTTCGCTCGGTGTCTTTTTAATTTGGTGGGCAAGAAGTATCTCTAGAAAACGTCGATCTCGGCGAACAGCGAGATCCTTGTAGTGTCAGGAAAAGGAGTTAGAAAAAGAGTTCAAGAGATGCTCGCCACATCATCTAACGCCAGAACAAATGCCACGTTCATGGCGGTCGGCACCGCAATATCAAAATTAACTGGCCTTGTTCGTATTATCGCCTTAGCCTACGCTTTGGGGTTGCGAGTTGGAGATGCTTATAATCTCGCCAATAACACACCAAATACGTTATACGACCTCCTACTTGGAGGAATCATAGCCTCGACGATTGTACCAGTATTTTCCTCTCGACTAGCGACCAACCTTAAAGATCAGGCATGGCGGTCGATCTCCGCAGTAGTAACCATCTCAATCGCTACTTTAGGTCTACTAACTATCCTATTCGAACTCGCAAGTCCACTAATTATCGATGCTTACTCCTTCGAAAGATCTTCAAGTGCGCCACAGCAAACGGTTATCTTGGCCACACAACTTCTCCGGCTCTTTGCTCCGCAGTTGTTCTTCTACGGAGCTATAGCTATGTTGAACTCAACTTTATATAGCCGAGGGCACTTCTCCACACCCGCGTTTGCACCTATCTTCAACAACGTCTTCTCTATCTTAGTTCTCTTGGTTTTTGCAACACTGTACCCTCATCCCACCGAAACGTCGGTCCTTGCACACCCTATCGAGATGCTGATTCTCGGCGGTGGCACTACACTTGGTGTCTTTATCCAGACCTTAGCACTACTACCTGCCATAAGACGTTACGCTCCAGAACTTAGGGTAAGTTTTGCTTATAGAGACCCTGCCGTTTTGGAGATTACAAAGCTATCGGGTTGGACCTTTGGATATGTAGTAGCCAATCAACTCTCCCTTTTTGTCGTCTTGGCGATAGCTTTCGCGCATCAAGGCTATGTCACGGCTTACAACTACGCCTACTTATTCTTTCAGCTACCGTATTCAATCGTTTCACTTTCCATTATGAGTGCGATTCAGCCTCAGCTTGCCGCACTATGGGCTAAGTCAGAACGAAACGAGTTTGCCAAGAAGCTCTCTTCGTCACTAAGAGCGGCCGTAACGGTCACTATCCCCGTATCGATTATCTACTTGAGTGCCAGTCAATTAATTATCTACGTCACGTTGGCTCACGGAGCTATGAGCCGAGCTGGAGCCCAACTCACGGCAAGATCTTTGGTAGGATTCGCGCTCGGGCTTCCAGGTTTTGCAGCATTTTTATCTATCAATCAAGCACTTCAGTCAATGAAGAAAAACAGAACGGTCTTTGTTTTATATCTGATCGAAAATGTCACAAATATCGTATTGGCCTTTACGCTTACAAACTCCCTTGGAATTTTCGGGCTCTCACTAGCATTTTCATTAGCGTACGATTTGGCAGCTCTGTGCGGTATCGTATTGACCTCGGCGATGGGTCTACGTCTAGGATATCGCTCGATCCTACACTCGTGGCTAAACTCCTTAATAGCATCTACGATCTGTGGAGCTATTACGTATCCCCTAGCCAGATACGCCGCTCAAAAAGGCGGTATTATGCTCTACCTACTAGCGGTAGTCGTCGGCGTTGTCGCAATTGCTGTGATTGTTACGGTCACATACTTAGCTAACAAAGTTAGTTCAATGAGGGGGATACATATAAATGGGTAAAGTTGGAATAGTAACAGATTCGGCGGGAGATCTATCCATAGAACAGTTGAAAGAAAAAGGCATTCGGGTTGTACCTTTAAAGGTAAGAATTGACGATAAAGAGTACGTCGACGTCACTGAGTTAAACGCAGCCACTTATTGGGAACTCGCTCAGGTAAGCCACGAACTACCCCAAACCTCCGCTCCGTCGATCGGTGAGTTTGAGGTTGCATTCCAAGAGATGGCTAACGAAGGAACCGACTGCATCTTTTGCATTACTATTTCATCAGAGCTCTCTGCTACTTATCAAAGTGCGGTAGCGGCGGCAAAGAAAGTTGCTCCTCACATTACTGTAAGAGTCTACGACTCGCGTTACGTTTCCTTAGCAGAAGGCTTCCTAGCCATGAAAGCTGCTGAGTTAGCAGATGAAGGCCTATCGCTAGAAAATCTAGAGGCTGAAATAAAGGCCTATGCATCAAAAATCCTTGTATATGGAACACTCGACACCTTAGAAAACTTGAAACGCGGTGGTCGAATAGGAGCAGCCCAAGCCCTTCTAGGATCACTACTCTCTTTCAAGCCAGTCATAGAAGTAAAAGACGGTTTGGTACTTCCAGAGTCAAGACAGCGAACTAGATCGCGTGCACTAGATTACCTCTTAGACAAGGTATCACAAAACGGACCTTACTCTTGGGTCGGCGTCATGCAGGCACAAGCCCCTGAGACAGAAGAGTTTGTACGCCAAGTAGCACTTCGTTCCGGTTTAGAAACTGTTTACCTTACGACCATTGGCCCAATAATTGGCACACACGCGGGTATTCGTACCGTAGGATTAACGTTAGTCAAAGCCGAGTAAAAAGCTAAGGAGAGGGTCAATGGAAAATGATCCGACAAGAGACCCGCATAGTAATCAAGACTGGGCCGATAAAGCCGCGGACTTAGTTGAGCAGTTTGCAACCACAATACGCCGTAAAGGTGTAGAGCCCCTGTTTCGACTTGGACGCATGTTGAGCTACGGGTTGATCGCTGTTTTGGTTGGGACCGTAGTGCTACTTGTCACCGTAACCGTTGTAGTAAGGGTCCTGACTGACTACGCCTTTGCACACCATGTATGGATCACCTACCTAGTTCTAGGTGGAATAAATCTAATATTTGGAGTGTTTTTGATAAATAAGATGAAATCTCACGACATTTAAGTCATTAGAGCTGGAGCTGTACTTTGGAACACAAAAAGGTGATAATCGTTGGATCAGGACCAGCAGGACTCACAGCTGCCATCTACACTGCTAGAGCTGATTTGGAACCCATGGTAGTCGAAGGCGAACCCTCTTCAACGTCTGATCAGCCTGGTGGCCAGCTTATGCTCACAACAGAGATCGAGAACTTTCCTGGATTTCCAGAGGGTCTAATGGGTCCTGAACTCATGGCGAACATGCGAGCACAATCTGAAAGATTTGGTGCCAGTTTTGCCACAGCCAAAGTTACAAAAGTGCTAATGGACTCTAAACCGTTTGCCCTTTACACCTCAGATCAACAAGACCAAGATGAACCTGCATTTACCTGTGATGCTCTCATCGTTGCTACAGGAGCTCGGTCACTTATGCTTAATCTAGAAAACGAGAACGAACTTATAGGTCACGGAGTATCGACCTGTGCAACCTGTGATGGCTTCTTCTTTAGAGGGCAAGATATTGCCGTAGTTGGCGGAGGGGACTCAGCGCTAGAAGAAGCACTATTTCTGACCAAGTTCGCTAACACTGTTACCATCATTCATAGACGTGATTCTCTTCGAGCTTCAAAAATAATGCAAGATAGAGCCTTTAAAAACGAAAAGATTACGTTCGCATGGAACAAGGTCGTTACAGAGTTACATGCCACAGACGCTGTTCTAAGTGGAATAACCTTGGAAGACACGGTAACGTCTGAGACGACAACTCTAAACGTTACAGGGCTATTCGTAGCCATTGGACACTCTCCAAATACGGATATATTCAAGGGTCTGTTAGAGATGGATGATGCGGGTTACATTATCACTAACAACGGAACACGTACGTCGGTCGACGGGATATTCGCGTGCGGAGACGTACAGGATCATACCTACAAGCAAGCCATAACAGCGGCCGGATCAGGGTGCATGGCCGCGATCGACGTCGAACGTTGGCTAGAAAGCCAACATTAAGAGATTATCAAACAGAATTGAAAATGGAACGATAGGGAGACATGGTGAACAAACCTAATATTGCACAGCTAGACGATGCAAACTTTGATGAGTGGATCAAGACATCCGAGAAACCCATATTGGTTGACTTCTGGGCCGAGTGGTGTGGACCTTGCAAAATGATAGCTCCAATTCTAGAACAGATTGCAGTCGAGGAAGAGGCTAGGGTAGGTATAGCAAAACTAAACGTAGATAACTCGCTCGAGGTGGCAAGACGGTACGAAGTAATGAGCATTCCAACCCTGATACTATTCAAGGACGGTCAGGTAGCCAAGCGGATCGTAGGGGCAATGCCCAAAGGCTCTCTAATGCGCGAGCTGAATCCCCATCTGTCATAGAATCAGATGAGATAAACCTAGACAAAGAGCAAGGCTCCGGTTTTAAAAGCAATCGTTTCGGCGATCACGGTCCTGAAGTTGCAGACATTCAGCGAAGATTAGCCAATCTAGGCTACAAAATTAACGATGCAACGGGGATCTTTGGCGACAGCACCCAGGAGAACATAGCTTCATTTCAAGCCGCCCGGGGACTTCAGATACACGGAATATGCGACAAGATAACATGGATGGCGATCGTAGAAGCCGGATACACACTCGGAGATCGAGTACTTTATCTAAAACGACCGATGTTTAGAGGAGACGATGTATCTGAACTACAGTACCGCGTCGGTTCATTAGGATTCGATCCAGGTAATTTAGATGGAATATATGGCCCTAAAACTGCACGTGCCCTTACTGAATTTCAAGCGAACGTCGGACTACCGGCGGACGGTATCTGCGGCCGTTCCACCGTCAACGAACTAAAACGGGTATATGGCAGATCATCGGAGCATATTAGAGGAGTTCGAGAAAGGGCTTACCTTAGATCGCGTAACCTCTCCTTAGACGAGTCAACTATTGCCATCGTATCTTCTCAGCAACTAGAAGCACCTGCAGAGATACTAGCGCTTAAATTGAGACAAAACGGGGCACGTGC
>JAKBGL010000238.1 GCA_021833085.1 Actinomycetes bacterium
AATACGGGTACGATTGTCGAAGCGATTATACCTCCAAGTAGGAGATCGTACAAGGTGTTGGGAGTGTTATTAGCGAGATTGTAGGCGTCCCCCACTCTCAGCCCCAAAGCGTAAGCTAGAGCGACAATACGAACAAGTCCGGTTACTTTTGATATTGCGGTGCCAACTGCCATAAAAGTAGCGTTTGTTCTGGCGTTCGATGAGGTATTGAACATTTCATGAACTTTTCTTTTAATTGTTGTCCTTGGCACTACAAGGATCCCGCTGGCCGCCGAGAGCGACGTTTTCGTGAGATGCTCCGAGCCCACCAAATTAGAAATACACCAAGAGAGCCAAGTGTGAGTGCTACACCTACGATTGAGAAAGCTTCAGAGTTTACGCGAACGGTGGAAGTTGTGATTGTAACGCCGTTTGGGGCTTGTACCACGATTTGAAGCGGAAAACTCCCAAGGGTCTTTACTGCAACTGGGAATGAGATGGTAGAGGTTGGGTGGTTCAAGGTAACGTCCTTTACATTGCCTTGAGGAAACTCGAGCTTTAGTGACTTTAACTCCAACCTGACTGAAACTGGGAGCTTCAGTTTGGATGTGACTGTTACTGGAATCGTAGTTTTTCTTGATGTTAGGGTAAATGAACTGTTTGTAACTACACTGACCGAGTGAAAGTCCTCCTTGGCAAGTGACTTTGCTTTGACTATGAGGGCTTCTGACTCTGATTTGGTGAGGGCCGCCGACTCTGCATCCAAGAGATATCTCTCAAGTGTCAGTCTGTTTGATATGTTGGTGTTGAGTGAGGTGACCGTTTGAAGGTATTGAGCGCCTTTACCCAACTCAGACCTTGGAAGACGTCGACAAGACTTAGTCGCTGTGCTTGCGAGATTTAGACGGCTCATGGATACTGATCTGTGCGAGGGTATGGAAAACGCCGTGTTTAAGCTAACTAGACCGGTTAGGGGATCGGTAAGGACTCTCCTTAGAGAAGAGGAGAAATTTATCATTGAAGTAGCGTTTGAGATATTGACGCTCACAACGATAGCTCTTTGGGATGGATCATTTGGGGCATCAAAGTAAATTTGAGAGAGATCGGCCGTAGATAGTGCACGTCTCATAGATGTATTTGCGGTTGAGAACTCCCGAGTTAATACAGAGTCAACGCCTAGCAACGAAACAGATGACGACCTTAGCGTGACAGGTGCAGTAGGGGTGACGTTAAAGGCAAGATTATCGAGATAAGCCTGTGGGATAAGGATATGTGTAAATCCGATCTGCCGTGGAGTATCAAGTGTTTCGGGGACATCTGAGCCGGTGGTGGCGAAGACTTTAGCCGCGCTGCTTCGCTCATATGACTGAAGAACGCTTGCGCCGTTTTGGATCTGAGACTTGTAAGAGATTGATCCACCCAAAGTGGAGATACACGTAGGGTCAACAGGAACGTAGGTTGTTGTGACAACTGAGTGACCAGCGAGCTGCGACCACTTCTCTAAGAGTACTAGGTCTTGGCGTACGCTAGGGGAGACAGAAGACTGAGCGTTAACTAGTAGTGATGGTGAAATGATTAACGAAAGAGGAAGACTTGAGTGGGTGGATAGGAACGCTATTACCGTGTGGAAGGTGTGAGAATTGAACGATGGCGAGATGTAATGAACGACGAATGAAACCCCCAACGCCTTAGATGGCTTAGCTGCCACAACCGTCAGTGGTACTGTTATCTCTGAATAGACAACACCCGTCTGGGAGTTGGCCAATCTTATCTGGAGGGGATAGTTGCCTGAACAGGATGTCGAACACCCAGAGATGTTAAGAACTGCCGATGAACTGTTGCCTATAGAGAGAGTGAGGCCGTAGGAACTTTCTCCGGATCGTTTTAAGGAGGAAAGGGGAGTAGGAGGCGAGATTGATATTGGATATCCACTTGGCACCGAAGTTGGCGTCATACTTAGCAGAGCGGTCCTAGAAGTAATCTTTGGATAGAGTGTTTCGTAGACTTCTAAAGATGATCCTGACGAGTTAGAGACTGATATTGTTGCGCTAGTGGAACCACCATAAGGTACACTTTCCGGTGCTGAAACAACACTTAATTTTGGTGTTGTGGCAGCGTAGGCCGGAGAGGATGAAAGTACTTCCGATGTTATAAGTATGAAAAAGAAAGTGGCTGCGACGGACATTAGCCGAAAAAGGGTAGATTTCATTGGTCTCATCTGATTCAATGTCGTTCTCTTTACTTCAACAGCCCCTAAGACGATGGACATTGGTATAGTGAGAGCCCTTGTCTCTGAAGCTTAAATCCGAGCCCAAGGTAGAGGGCAAGGGCACGTTCATTGGTTACTTGGGTGTTTACACTCACCTTTTGTGAGCGCCAACGCCGAAGCCAACTGAAGCCGTCCGCGATTAGAGAGGTTGCTCCTCCACTTCTCTGATGGCTAGGACTCATGGCTATGCGCTGAAGGTATCCAGAACCAGCGCCTTGGCCAAATATTGAATATCCCAGTACCGACCCAAAGTCAGACTTGTCGACGATGACGCGATATCGTGATCTTGGAGTTGCAAGTATGGCTTCC
>JAKBGL010000239.1 GCA_021833085.1 Actinomycetes bacterium
AGCGGGCGTGATTTACGATAGCGTCTCCCTTGAACTCCCCTTAATCCTAGGTGGCGTTTTGCAGTTGGCTAGTACGTGCCTTTACTACATATTCTTTAAAGATCGTCCGCCTTCAGAGGAGCAGAGTTAGAGCTAGCGAGCTAGAGCGTACGTAGCTTCGGGAGCTTCTATTTAGTCCTGTCCGCTGCGACAGTCATGAACGTGTAACATTGATATATTAATATTTGTACTCTCGCAAAAGTTTTGGAGAAGTTGTAGTAAAACTGGAGTTCGAACGGACGATATAGTTTTACGGTCTTTTGACCGTTTCTGTAGATCTCTGGAAGAAGACGGTGCATGGATGCTCTATGAACGAAGATGATCAAGACTCTCTAAGCGAATCCGAGAGGAGACTTGCGTTCTCCGAGATATCTCGCATTCTTGGATCTAAGCAGCCTTGCTCCAAGTCACTAATTGAACTACTGCAACTCGTCGGCAGAACAACTGAGTTGGACTTATTCTTAGTGTCGAGAGGATACGGTTCCACCGATCTAGTTGTGCTAAATAGTTATCTAAGTGAACAATCAAAACTTCGCGATATGTCGAGAAGAATGGTGTATAAAACACTTTTGCGCTTGTTAGAAAATACAGAGGATCGACGTCTCGAACTCCAGCTAGATGACTTTGGGTTTGAAGAATACTATCTCGATACAGTGATCGTGCCTGTAACTAACTTCAGTAGGGAGTGTCTCGTAATTGCCGTATCACCTGAGTTTTTGCAACCAATCTCCTACGAGCGCTCTCAATTTATTGAGCGAGTATCCGATGCCTTTGGATTGATCCTGAAGAGCCGTGACGATATGATTGAAAAGCGGATAAGCCAATTCGTAGCTGAGGGTCATCACGAGATAGCTAGTACACTACTTCGTTTAGATGCCACTTTAGCAAACGCTGAATTGGTAACTAAGACCAAGCGAATTCTCTCCAGGCTTACTCGCTCCAGTGCGATTCACTTTACGCTAGCAAGATGGCCAGAAGATCAACACTCAAGTGGTTTCACTTTAGGACCTATCTCGATGGCAGAGACGCTTGCCCCCCCGGTTAGCGTTGTTCACCTTCCGCTTCTTCAAGGAGAGTTCGAGATGGTGGTGACGCTCAAGAGGACGAAACCGATCTCACAAGAGGTTCTTAACTCTGCAAGGTTGATATTCGATCTCTTTGCGTCGGGAGTCTCCTACTTATTAGAGACAGAACGCGCTGATAGGATCTCTAAGGACACTCTACGGCTTGCATTAGCTCTTAATCGGGTGCCTACTGGAATAGTGATCGCATCACCTGTGGGTGACGTCTCGTACTGGAATGCGTCGGCTTACTCCATGTTTGGCTATAACGAGATGGATCGGGTGGTCGTTCGCCAACTTATCGATGAGAACGAGTCACAAGAGTTGTTAGATAGCGTTATCTCAGACGTGTTAGAGGGAGCCTCTAGAACAATCAATCTAAGGGCGAAGAGGAGAGACGGCACTATATTTCACTCTACTTGGGTGGGTGCCGTCCTTCGAGATAGTGAGTTAGGTAAGGACTTTATTCTTTGGACCGTCAACGACTCAAGTGAAGCTACGTCTGCCCTTCAGACCCTAGAGCACCAAGCCCACCGTGACTATCTGACGGGGATGTTCAATATGCGGGCGTTGATGAACTCATTAAGTCATATTGTTACAACGTTGAACAAGCCTTTTTTAACGGGCGTGGTCTTTATCGATCTTGACGACTTCAAGTCTGTCAATGACACATACGGTCATTATACAGGAGATACTTTATTAAAAATAGTTGGTCAACGTATTGAACGATGCCTACGCAAAGGCGATATCGCTGGACGCATCTCCGGCGACGAATTCCTGGTTATTTTACCCGTGGTAGCTTCAAGTGCGCAGGCCGAGCGCATCTCACGTCGAATCACAAAGAGTCTTTTGGATGAGCCCGCATTTGTTGACGGAGTCAAAATTTGGATATCTGCAAGCGTGGGTGTCGCAACGACAGATGACCCAACTACGAGTCCAGAGGATCTCATCCGCCAGGCAGACAACTCAATGTATGCTATGAAGAGAGGTGGTCGTCTAGCTCGTTCACGCCGGCGTGCAGAGATTGCAAACTCCAGCATTGAACCTCGCGAAAGGGTCGTTGGAGAAGTCCTTGGTGACGCTTTGAGCGGCGGTGACCAGCTCCGAGTTACTTATATACCTATCTACGATCTTGTCGGTAACCAGGTATTTGGTATATCTACGTCGCTCGAACTTCAAGACCCGAGAATAGGGTGCGTCCCTTACCCCGCGATTTCTCGAGCAGCAGAGGTGGCAGGGTTACACTTTCCGTTATTCGAGTGGTACCTGACACGTATGAACAAGGAGCTATACGAGAGGTTTATTAAAACTTCCTCGTCTAGACTGTCGCAACTTGCTCTCACGATTAAAGTACCAAGAAGAACCTTAGAAGATCGCCCGCGTATTATGCGAGTGTTGAGAGAACGAGACTATGTCGAGATCTCCACCGTAATTTTAGATTTAGATCACTC
>JAKBGL010000240.1 GCA_021833085.1 Actinomycetes bacterium
AGCTGTTGTTTAGTGTTAGCTGCACCTTACCGTTTGTCGGACCTGTAATAACTTTGTACTTTGGTGAGTCTTTGAACACAGAGATCTCAGATGGAGTACCTAGGTTGTCAATAACTTGAATCTGGCCCGATTCAAGCGCTGCGTCTTCGGTATTGGGGTTCGAGAAGTATCTAAAGACGATATTTTTCGCCCGAGAGCTTGGACCGTAGTACCTTTGATTTCGGGTCAAGGTTATGGAGTAGTTGCTAACCTCAGAGACCACCTTGTAAGGGCCTGTCCCGATCGGATCGGTTGCGAGTGATCCAACGGTCTTTGGGTCTACTATAACTCCATTCGAATAGGCTGCTAAGTTGAATAGCCACTCCCAAGAGGGCTTTGTGAGATGTACTACGACGCTATATGGTCCTTGTGCCGCTACCGAGGATACATCGAAGAGTTTTCCATATGGATAGGTAGATCCCGGTGCAAAGACACGATCCATAGAAAATACCACGTCTTGTGCTGTGAGTGGATCGCCGTTTGAGAACCGTACCCCTTTTCGAATCTGAAACGTGTATACCTGGTTGTTGTTGCTCTCCTTCCAACTAGTTGCAAGGACCGGCACGATCGCACCTTTTGGGTCTAACTCTACAAGATGTTGCAAGACGTTGTAGTCGATCACCTCGTCGATTGCGGCAGATGCATTCGCCGTTGGATCCAAGGTCACGGGAAACACCTCTGACCCGATGGCGACGGTAGAGTTTGGCTGAAACTTAGTGAGCGACGCTACGGCTTTAGATGACGAGTTTGACGGGGAGGAACTTCCAATTGCATAGACACCGACTCCTATGAGTAGAGCGATACCAAGTATCACGATTGCGTTAAGCCTTTTCTTGTCCCTTGCTTCCAACTCTCCCCCTCGATGGGCCGTCACAAACTAAACTTGGTCGACCCCTAAAACACGGTAACACCACAACATACCAATACACGCAAGTCCGCCTCTAGTGTCGATGAGATTTTCGTCACATCTTTAGAGAATGGAGACCTCATACCCGTTACATGATGTAAAAGAATCTAGACCTGGTTACGGTGTTAGCAGAGATTCTTAGCTATTTTAAGACTATGGCTCAATTCGAACGAGAAGAGTGGTCGGTTGTGGGAGTCGGAGGCACTAACACGATCTTGGATGTGAACAACATCTCTGTCGGACACTTTGCACGTACAGATCCTCCCTACCTTACCGGATGCAGCGTGGTAGTCTTTGACGCTCCAACTCGAGCCGGTGTCGACGTTGGCGGGAGTGCCCCTGGTACCCGAGAGACCGATGCACTAGATCCAGGTGCCTTAGTCGAGTACATAGACGCAGTTCTCTTTAGCGGTAGTAGCGCCTTTGGACTAGATGCCGCTGGTGGGGTCATGCGCTACCTTCAACACAAAGGTCGTGGCTTCAAAGTAGCTCAGTCGGACCTAGGCGTGGTGCCGATAGTTCCAACAGCAACGATCTTTGACCTGGGGCGGGGTGGATCATTTGAGGCTCTGTGCGACGTTGACTTTGGTGTTCGAGCGTGCGAGGCGGCATCTAAGGAAGCTTTGGCCCAAGGCTCTGTCGGAGCTGGAGTTGGTGCGTACTCAGGTGGTGTAAAAGGCGGAGTTGGTTCGGCCTCTGCAGTGCTTGGTAACGGGACTGTGGTGGCGTCTCTTTGTGTGATCAACTCACGAGGAAGCATATTTAACCGTTCCACCAGAGGACTACACTCCATATCTCTTGAGTTGGATGAGGAGTTCTCTAGCTACGATCCCAAAGAGGTCTTCAACGGAAACCATGTGACCAAAGAGAGCAACTTCAACACAACCGTTGCGTTAGTAGCGACGAACTTGAAGTTAAGTCGATCTGAGCTGCGAGTCATGGCTCGAGTTGCTCACGATGGACTAGCCCGAAGTGTTCGACCGATCCACACTTACTTCGACGGTGATACGATCTTTTCGGCTTCAGTAGGAGAGGACGATTCGTTGTTAGAGAATCTACCTCGGGGTCTTCGTCTAGAAGCGCTAAGCATGCTCTTTGAAGCGGGCGCCGATACTCTCTCGAGGGCCGTGATCCATGGAGTCATGAGAGCAAACGCTTAGACGGTGAAGGAGATGTGAGTTGCCACTTCAATGCTGCTTTGTCTCTCCAGGTCTATGGTTAAAACTCATCTGCTTCGTCGATGTGAGCCACGATACTACCTGAGAAGCCGGGAACGGTCTTGCAATGAGATAACCCTGGACTACGTCGCACTCTAGTTTTCGAACCGCCTCTAGCTGCTCGAAGTCTTCTACTCCTTCGGCTACCGCATATATCCCTAAAGAGTGAGCGATGTCGATCTGTGTTTTGACCAGCGCTCGGGATCTTTTGGATTTGGTAACGCTTCTAATGAAGGAGATGTCTATCTTGAGCTCTGAAAGTGGAAGACGCGTTAGGTTTTGAAGCGATGTGAACCCTGTTCCGAAGTCGTCTATTGAGTACAAGGTCCCAAGGTTTGCGAACTCTTTCATCGTGTAGAAGACTTTGTGGGAGTGCTGTAGAGCCACG
>JAKBGL010000241.1 GCA_021833085.1 Actinomycetes bacterium
GCGGTCAAAGAGGCTCTTGCTCCAACGATACAGCTTCGATGCCACTTTCACAACACAAGAAATACGGGTATCGCAAGTGCATGGGCCGCTGTTGAGTCTGGCGTGGCCCATCTCGATGCTTCACTGGGAGGTGTGGGCGGATGTCCTTTCGCTCCTAACGCCACCGGTAATATTCCTACTGAGGATCTTTTGTACATGGCGGAACGATCTGGATTTTCAACTGGCATAGATGTTCAGAACCTTTTCCCATTAATCGAACTGCTTCAAAGCAGACTCGGCAAGGTTGTCCCCGGTTTACTCTCAAGAGCCGGCGTATTTCCACGCCTTGACGGCTAGATTAGAGGACGTCAAAGGAGCGTCGTTGCCTTTCGGAGTGGATTCCAGCAGTTAAACCATGATTATTGAGTCCGTTGAACTCCTGAAGGTTTCATTGCCTTTCAAAGAGACCTTTGTTTCGTCGGTAAGTACCGAGACGACTAAGGAGTTTTTCGTTGTAAAGGTGGTGGCTGACGGTGCGGTCGGTTATGGCGAGAGTGGTACTACTAATAACGCTTTCTATGTTGAAGAGACAAACTATTCACTTAGCTACCAAGTGGAGAACTTTTTAATCCCCTTGCTTTTCCAAGAGAGAATTGACTCGCCACTAGACTTTGCTCAGAGAGTCGTTCCGATCCGTCGTAACTATATGGCAAAGGCTCTGCTTGAATCGGCTGTTTGGGATCTGTACGCAAAGTTGAAGGGTTCGTCCTTGTGGCGAACGATCGGTGGCGTCAAAGACGAGATTGAGGTTGGAGTTAGTATCGGACTGCAAAGCACTGTTGATCTATTGTTGGAAAAGGTCTCCTCGGCTGTAGAACAAGGGTATCGCAGGGTAAAGTTGAAGATCGAGCCAGGAAAAGACTTAGAGTTACTGCGCTTAATTAGACGAGAGTTCCCGAAGGTTCCTCTCATGGTCGATGCGAATGGTTCCTACTCTCTCTCTGAGATGGGCACTCTACGTCGACTTGACGACTTTGATCTGCTTATGATCGAGCAGCCTTTAGGTCCATACGATCTCATCGGACATGCAACTTTGGCTCAAGAGATATCGACTCCCATTTGCCTTGATGAAGCAGTTTGCTCAAGTTCTGACTTAGAGGTAGCGCTGGCGCTGGGCGCGGGATCTGTAGTGAACTTAAAGGTAGCAAGAGTTGGTGGCATTTCAGAGGCTCTCAAGATTGAGAAGCTTTGTAGGGGAAACGGCATCGATCTTTGGTGTGGCGGTCTCTATGAAGCTGGCGTTGGACGAGCCTTAAACTTAGCGGTAGCCTCTTTGGAAGGGGTTACTCTACCGGGTGATACCTCGCCGTCCTCTAGGTACTTTGAAAGGGATATCATTCAAACTCCTTTAGAGTTTGAGTCGCCCGGGGTGATAAAACTCGGTGACGAGATGGGTATTGGGGTAGAGCTAGACGAAGAGTACCTCGACTACTTGACATTAGAGAAAAGGATCTTTGTAAATCCTGCTTGGTGACTCTCCCGAGACTTTGTTCAGGTTGTTTTGAGATGTGACCAAAGTTGCGCATTAGGCTACGATGACTCTAATGTTGGAGGAGTCTAGAGTGCTATTCAATCGAGGAGGGGATCTGGAGTGACGTATAGATATTTAGAGATTGACAAAGGTCAAGATCGAGCCTATATAACGATGAATCGGCCAGAAAAGCGTAACGCTTTATCGTTAGGACATATGAAAGAGTTGATTGCGGCTTTTACGGAGATCGGTGATTCCGAGGTAGCTGGGGTTATTTTAAAGGCTAACGGGCCGGTATTTTCGGCAGGGCACGACTTTAGTGATATGGCGGGTCAGGACTTGACCTACATGAGAAAGCTTCTAAGAACGTGTACGGAACTGATGACTCTAGTTGGAGAGATTCCTCAGGTAGTCGTCGCACAAGTGCACGCGCTAGCCACAGCTGCGGGTGCACAACTTGTAGCGAGTTGTGACCTTGCAGTGGCGTCTTCAACTGCAGGATTTGCAGCTCCTGGTGGGAAGGGCGGTTGGTTTTGTCATACCCCAATGGTCGCTATCTCTCATTCAATAGGGAGAAAGCGAGCTGTTGAAATGGCCTTAACTGGTGACGTAATAAGTGCTGCGACTGCTGTTGACTGGGGACTTATCAACTACGCCGTAGAGCCTGACCAGTTAGAAACAGCGACAGAAGACCTGTTAACCAAGGCCACTAGGGGCTCTAAGTACTCAAAGAGTTTTGGTAAAGAAGTGCTCTATAGACAGATGGACCTCCCTGTAAAACAGGCCTATGAGTTGGCTGTCGAGGCGATGGCTGCAGCGTCTCAGACTCATGATGCACAAGAGGGGATGAGTGCATTCTTGGAAAAAAGAGCTCCTAAATGGCAGCATAGATAGCGTTGATTTAGCGCCGATTCCGTTCCTTACATATCGTTAAAATCAATACAGCTCATGTATTGGAGCTAAAGATATGTTTATGAACTGTCGATGGCAATGCTGAAGTTGTAGATGAGTTCAGGGTTACAAAACGTTGAAAGTTTAG
>JAKBGL010000242.1 GCA_021833085.1 Actinomycetes bacterium
AGCAAAGGGACGAGTACTTGCCGTGGTGCCGATGGCGCTTGAGATGGCTTTCCAAGACGCAGTTCACATGGCTGGCGAAGACGTGTCGAAGTGGAGATGGGGGAAGTTCCACTACGTATCTAGTTCTCACCCGTTAACCTTTAGCGTTGACTCTGAAGGACTGAACCTCGACTTCCCGAAGGTGGAGTTGGGCGGGGACTCTGATACGATTCAAGCTGCTAGCTACGGATGGAAACGTAGGAGTGACTTTTCTGTATCCGGACTCTCTGTATTTAGGCAGGTTGTTGACATGAGAGACCCGACGTTATCAAGGTCGATAGTTCCAGGAGGAGTTTCGGGTGATCCTGCTTCTCCAAACTATATAGATCAACTAGAGCTTTGGGCAAATCATCAAAGGGTTAACTCTTGGTTCGATAAAGAAACTCTGTCCCAATCCGTCGCAAGAGTACTTGTGATTGACAAGTTATGAAGTACGGCTAGCTGTACTCGAGAGATCTAACGTTTGGAGTGATCGCTGGATTGCGCGACGACTCAATCGCTCTTAGCTTCGATCGCCTCAAAATCGTTACGTAAGTGCCAAGAAGTGTGAGAGACAGTATCAAGCTTGCCACTCCGAAGATGCCAATTACTGGAGTTACTATAAGAGAAGCTACGGTTAGGGCCATAAGCGAGGAGAAAGTGCGCCGTCGACGACGATAGCAGATGGGGCTTACGTGGTGAGGACTAGCGATTGTGCTGTAAGACCTTGTGACCACGGTGCATTCCTGCGTCTTCATAAAAGTGAAGGAGAAATTAATGCTAGTGGCGGAGCACTGTTTTTCAAGTACGTGCAGCTGGTCTCTAAAGCGAGCAACCGAAGATACTTGCTGTGCCGACCGCCACTTGTTGATCGCTGGCACCACAACAACCACTGCCCAGGCAAAAAGTATAAGAAATAATGTAAGCGTTGATATCATCGAATTACACCCTCGTAATTACATCTATGTACAGAGAGTACCACAAAAAGATCTTATAGTGGCGAAATTGAGAGTTCTAGAAGAGAAAAGGCTTAAAAACCTTGATCGATACTGTCTTCATAGCCTGGACGCTTCCAGTGTCCAGAACGTCCTCCGACTTTCTCCCATAGTGCGAGATCGCCGATGACCATGGCTTTATCGAAAGACTTGCACATATCGTATACGGTCAGTGCCGCAACTGAGCATGCGGTTAACGCTTCCATCTCGACACCTGTACGATCCACCGTCTCAACCTGGGACTCTACCTGTACGTAGTCGTCGCCGATCATAAAGTTGATGTAGACGGAGCCGACTAGAAGTGGATGACAAAGCGGTATGAGATCCGAGGTTCTCTTTGCAGCTTGAATACCAGCTATACGAGCCGCACCTAGTACATCACCTTTGGTAATGGCGTTGTTGGCCACCTTTGCAGTGGTCTCAGGTTTCATGTACACCCGACATCTAGCTACAGCTCTCCTGTGGCTCGGATCTTTTGGAGTGACATCGACCATACGAGCTCTTCCGAGCGGGTCAAGGTGGGTTAGAGCAGCATCAGACATAATATCTAATCTAGATCCTCTCTGGGTAAAAACCGTTGTTGTCGCTAAAGGTAGTAGACTTCGTTCCTAGCCGCCGATCTGGCTCATCGACCTCTTGGGACGTATGAAATTGACATTTCCAATCGAGTGACCAGCCCATTTGCTCTTGGCAGAGCCTTCTATGACTTTCGCGAGATCGTCGTCGGACCCGCTGTTTCGTAGAGTTGTTTTGATGTCTTGTTCTTCAACGGCAAAGAGGCAGTTTCTCAACTTGCCGTCTGCAGTTAGGCGTAAGCGGTCACAGGCATCGCAAAATGGCATTGTAACCGATGCAATGACTCCAAACTCACCCATCTGATCGTCAAAGATGTAGCGCTTAGCCGGGTCAGATCCGCTCGATACTAGCTTCGCTGGGAATATGTCAGTGATTCTTTCGACGATCTCATTCGCCGGTACTACCTTCGCGGGCGACCATGAGTTGTCGCCATCGAGTGGCATGAACTCAATAAATCGTGGTATGGCTCCGACTTCTCTGCCAAAGCGTACTATGTCAACCACTTCGTCATCGTTGACTCCGCTCATTACAACTGTATTGATCTTTACGGGCTGTAGCCCGGCTTCGACTGCAGAGTGAATTCCGCTTACAACGTTGCTTATCTGATCCCTCTTTGTTAGTTCGATGAATCTGTCTCTCCTAAGTGTATCCAAGGAGATATTAATCCTAGAAAGTCCAGCATTTTTAAGGTCTGAAGCTAGGAGTCGTAGTGTGGCGCCGTTGGTTGTTAGTGAGATGTCGAGTGGGGTGCCCGAGGGTCTTTTGAGTCTTGCCAACTTTTCAATGAGAAGAGGTAACTGTGCGCGTACGGTGGGCTCACCTCCAGTGAGTCGGACGCTCTCGAAGTCGTAACGTTCGACTAGAACTCTTACGACCCTTTCAATCTCTTCAAAACTAAGCAGTTCGGGGCGATCGAGCCACTTCATACCCTCTTCCGGCATGCAGTAAGAGCACCGG
>JAKBGL010000243.1 GCA_021833085.1 Actinomycetes bacterium
GCACCGCGTCTAGATCCATCTCCTCAAAGGTAGAGTCTCGATAGCGAACAGTCTTTCGACTGAGAGTCTCAAGTCCTTCAAGTTTTGCTTGGGTGTGAGCTCGGCCATGGGTTTCGACGAAACCTACCACGACGTCAGAACCGCGCTGCCGGCGACGGTAACCCTCGTCTAACATCGCTACGGTCTTACCCACTCCGGCGGCAGCACCTAGATATATCCGAAACCTACCAGTTGGATCCACCAAGGTTCCTCGCTCCAACTTTGAACCTCCAAAACTACGTTGGCATGTTCCATACCCTACCAAGATAGAGTCGATAAAGTAGCATGTAGAGGTATGGACCTCGTACCCAAACTCCTAAGGCCATACCTTGGAGTAGCAGCTTCCCTACTTCTGTTTCTCCTCCTTACCATCGCAATTATGCCTATACGGTCCTCGTTATCGGTTGCAACCACAGCTTTAATCCTTATCGTGCCAGTAGTTGTAGGTGTCTCTCTAGGCGGATTTATCGTGGGAGCCACCGACGTCATAGTCGGATTTCTCATATACGACTATGTCTTTATTCCACCGTACTATACGCTATCAGTGGGAGCTAGTCAAAACTGGGTAGCTCTTGGGGTATATGCAACGGTCATGCTCATCGTGTCTAAGGTAGTCTCTGATCTTCAAATCGCAAAAAGAAGGGCGGATCAAGCGAGAGAGGAGACTAAAAGACTGATGGAATTTTCCCAAGAACTCATTGGCCAACGCTCCCCACTAACCGTAGCCAATACAACCGCTAACGCACTTTTTGAGGTATTCAACTTTGAATCAATCTCTATATCTACACCAGAACCAGAAGGAACCTTCAAAACAATGGTCCATATCGGTGAGCCGATCGATGAGAAGGTCATGTCATCAATAACCCCACAAAAAAGTGCGGAGCTAGTCTCACAGCTACGTATCACAAGTTTGAAAGATACTAACAAAGTCACGATGGGACTACCGTTAAGCTCAGGCGGCACCTTAGTGGGTTTTTTAGTAGTAAGCGGAAGCAAGCTTACAAGGGTACAAGCAAATCTTTTGCAGGTCTTCATCGATCAGTGCGCAATCTCTTTACACAAAGCAATCTTGGACCAAGAAGCTGAAAAAAGTCGGATCTTGGAAGAGGTCGATAGATGGAGAAAGACTCTGCTAGCGACGGTCTCCCACGATCTTCGCACACCACTCTCTTCGATCAAAGCGGCAGCTTCTGTACTTGTAGACTCCGACCTCAAACTCCAAGATCAGGACTTTAAAGTCCTCTTAGATACAGTACTCAGCCAGACGGATCGGCTCACACAGATGGTCTTTAATCTTCTAGACGCTAGCAAGATAGAGTCTGGCATCTTAATCCTTCGACTTTCAAATAGCGACCTATTCGAAGCTATCGCTGAGGGAGTCAGAACTCTTGGTGACGAGGCCCTAGGACGCGTTAAGTTCATGGGGCAAGATAACTTTAGCCAGGACGTAAGCATAGATACCTCCCTCATTGGAAGGGTCTCAGCAAATCTAGTGGAAAACGCCTTACGCTATAGCCCCAAAGATCGCCCTGTAGAAGTGCGCCTCATCGAAAACGAAGACTACTTTAGGGTCGAGATAACTGATTATGGCCCAGAGATTCCTAACGACATAATGGGTGATATATTCGAGATGCTACAGGGTACTGAACGCTCAAGAAGGTCGGAAGGGTTGGGACTATGGATCGCAAAGACCTTCATAGAACTGCATGGAGGAGTACTAGGAGTTGATTCAATGAGAAAAGACGGAGTAACGTTCTACTTCACTGTACCTAAAACAACATCTTCAACATCAAAAGGCCCTAATGAGCGCTATCGTTCATAAAGTAGTCGTCATCGACGACGACCCCGCTCTCCTCACTGCACTCAGGATAGGACTGACCTCCAAAGGGTACGAGGTTCTTTACGCATCTGACGCAGAGAGAGGTATTCAATCAGTCATTGAGTCGAGTCCTAGCGCCATTATTTTGGATCTCGGACTACCGGATATGGACGGACTCTCTCTCTGTAAGGCTCTTCGAACCTTTACCTCTGTTCCGATCATCGTACTGTCAGCTACCTCAGATGAAGAACGTAAGATCAAAGCCCTAGACTTAGGAGCCGATGACTACGTCACTAAACCATTTTCAATGGGAGAGCTCCTGGCTAGGTTGCGGGTCGCTCTACGTCACATTGAGATGCACTCAAGCCGTCTTACAGACGGCTCACCAACGATCCACCTTGGCCCCCACGTCACCATCGATAGTATCAAACACGAAGTGCTGGTAGATGACGTCCACGTCAACCTAACTGCCAAGGAGTTTGACCTACTATACGTTCTTGCCTCACACATCGGCAAAACCTTCACCCATAGGGACCTCCTGCGAGAGGTATGGGGTACTGACTACTACGCCGAGACTAACTATCTCCGAGTCTATGTCAATCGAATTAGGAAAAAACTGGAGCCTTACGGAGAAGAGATCATAAAGACAAAACCGGGCGTAGGATATCAAATCGAATAAAGTCGAGG
>JAKBGL010000244.1 GCA_021833085.1 Actinomycetes bacterium
TTTCTGGGTAGTTGGTCAAAGACCTTTACCGGCTTTTCGAACTTGCGAAGTTCTAGCCAGGGATGGTGTTGCAAAAGGCTTGAGGCCGATTCGTGTGATGTGGTTGCAGGGGATGTCACTTATACTCCTCCATCTTTAAGATGTTCTAATATTTCAAGCAATGGTAGCTACCTTTGCAGAGTGAGGCGACGGATCCGCTTGAGTTTTACCCGCTCAAAGGTCAGTTAATTTCTCACATTGCGGTAGGGTAATTGTCAGATCTATTGCATGTTTTTTTACTTGATTGGGATGAGTTTAGTTGAGGTTATTTAGAGATGATCTAGCGTGGTCACTTCCTAAAGAGATGGCTACCGAAGAGTACATCAAGTATCTAGAGATGTTGTTTGGAGAGGTTGCTCTACCTACCACTTCTTTAGAGGACTGGAGGTACGTCGAGATAGATGAACTCGACCTTAGTAGTGTGAAGTGCGTCAATCCGCGGTTCCGCTTTGAAGAGGGCTATCTTAGAAGCTGGCTCGCAAGGTGGTCCCTGAGGGGATCTGATTCATTTACTAACTTCGCGGTCGTTGGTGACTTTGAAGCGGAAGTTTTGCGCGGTTTCGAAGATCACGCAAAGTTGACGTTTGTGGAAAAGGAATCTTATGAGCCTTTGACGGTGGATCCATATGATCCGTTTGAGGCCCTGGCCAGAGCTCTCTCTCCCAAGATGATCTCCCTAGAGGTAGGGTCGTTTGACCATGCGACTCCAGTCTTTTTGGGTTTGTTGAGTCCGACGAGTGGCTCTTCGATTGTCGCACGTGACGTTGAGGTAGTAGTTCCTAATGGGAAGCGTGCCTCTGTAGTCATTGTTCGAGAGGGAGGATCAGAAGACGACCTATTCCTTGACAGTATTCGAGTAGCTGTAGGTAACGACTCGACTTTGGACCTGTTGATACTACAAAATTTAAACGAAGGTTCCTGGGATCTGACTTCCTATACTTCCAATGTATCTCGTGGTGGCAGTCTTACATCGTTGACAGTCTCTTTAGGATCCGACTACTCCAGACTGCGAAGTAGCTGCAACCTGCTTGAGAGGGCTGCTGAGGCTAGGTTGAAGGCTGCATACATCGCAGGGGGTGATCAAACTATGGAGTTTCGTACCTTCCAGAATCACAAGGCTCCTGGAACCCACTCTGATCTTTTGTACAAGGGAGCTGTAGCGGGAAGTTCTCACTCAATCTACTCCGGACTCATAAAGATTCAAAAGGGTGCAAGAGGGTCAAACGCTTTTCAGACGAATCGCAACATTGTTTTGAGCGAGAACTCAAGGGCAGACTCGGTGCCCAACTTAGATATAGAAGAGAGCGACGTGAAGTGCTCTCACGCTTCAGCTGTAGGTCCGGTTGATCCGGAGCAACGGTTTTATCTTGAATCAAAGGGGATTGAGACGGAGGTCGCCGAGAAGATGATTGTCAGTGGATTCTTTAGAGGTCTATTGGGCAGTATTACGACTCTTGATCTTTCTAGTTTAACTTTAGAAGCACTGGAGAAGAAGTGGTAGGTAGACACGAGACTCGAGGAATGCACTTTATGTGCAAGATAGACGAGATGAAAAGTGGCGAGGCGCGTCAGTTCCAAGTTGGCTCTATCAAAGTTGCGTTGGTTCGGATAGATAGCGAGTTCTACGCGGTTGGAGACATCTGCTCTCATGCCAAGTACTCACTCTCTGAAGGAGAGGTGTACGTTGACGAAAAGGAGATCGAATGTTGGAAGCACGGAAGTACCTTCTCTTTGATCGACGGTAAGCCACAGTGCATGCCCGCAACAAAGCCCGTGCCTGTCTTTGAGGTTATCGTAGATGGTACTGACGTCTATGTGAAGTTGGAGCAGCGATGACGACCACTAATTTAGAACCAGTACTTGAGATCAAAGACCTACACGTGTCAGTTGGAGATAAAGAGATTTTAAGGGGCATTTCTCTTACTGTAGCAAAAGGTGAGAAGATCGCGATTATGGGACCGAACGGATCCGGTAAGAGCACGCTCTCTAGTGTCATTTTGGGCAAGCCAGGTTACGAGGTCACACAAGGTCAGATAGTGTTCGCCGGACACGACACATCTAAGATGCCTTCGTTTGAACGATCTCGACTCGGGCTGGCTCTCATTTCTCAGTATCCACAAGAGGTTGAGGGAGTAGATCTCTATGATCTCGTTACTGCCTCCTTAGATGCCCGAGGAATGAATGCGGCAGATACTCGTGACAAGATATACAAAGAAGCGGAAGGAATTGGTTTTTCTACATCCTTGCTCGATAGATGGATAAACGTTGATCTATCAGGTGGGGAAAAAAAGAGGCTTGAGACTCTGCTGTTGTCTTTGGTCCCCTCGAAGCTCGCCATTTTAGACGAGATCGATTCAGGTTTGGATATAGATGCTTTAAGGCAGGTCTCTCAGCGTATAGATAGTTTGAGCATCCAAAAAGCGATGGCCGTAGTTGCAATTACTCACTACTCAAGGCTGCTACGAGAACTGACGGTAGAGCGAGTATTAGTTTTAGCA
>JAKBGL010000245.1 GCA_021833085.1 Actinomycetes bacterium
CTACTTCGAGCTGGCAAGTGTCTGGTAAAGCGCTTGCTTATAGAGCTTTGGTGGTGGTATTGGTAGTGTTTTGTATCGCCGCTGTTCTTACCTTAAACAACCTGACTCTAGAGGTCGCATCTCTCGCATTGCTAGCGGTAGTACTCTACATGAAGCGAAGCTGTCTATTTGGTTCATCGCGAAGTTGCGATGTCTAGAGCGTGTCATGAGTTTTAGAGTATTGTTTTAGTTCATAGTCCCCACTATTATCGACTCTATGGACGCTAACGTGCGAGAACTACGTGGATTCTCGGAGACCGATAAAGTGGTTATCTTATGTAGCGACGCTTTAGGTTTCTCTCACGCGAATAATCTAGGTGTCTACCAAGCCCTTCGAGAAGGCGCTTTGAACTCGGCTCGTGTCGTAACACCTGGCCCTTGGGTAAGGCACGCCGCACGTTTACATCGAGGTGAGGATGTAGGTATCTCCCTCACTCTTACTTGTGACAACGAGATTTTCCATCTCTCGCCGTTGACAGCGGCGCCATCACTCGTGGACGGAGGCGGAGGATTCCCTGCGACATCCGATGATCTGTGGAGTCATGCTGACCTTGACGAACTACGTCGAGAGGTCAGAGGACAGCTGGAACGAGCTATCTACTGGGGGTTCGATATTTCACATATCGCTAGCTTCGCAGACTCTTTGGTATGTTGGCCTGAGTTCTTCGATGTGGTGTTGGATCTCGCTATTGAGTACCAACTTCCTATCCGGCTGTCACCAGACTCCAGCGAGGAAAAGCTAGGGTATCCCGCACGATCTCTTGCAAGCCAGGAAGGGTTGGTAGCTGTCGATCAAGTCATCGACACATCCAAAGTTGATCTGGATCAGTATCCCTCCGTCAATGACGCGTTTGACCATATAATTAGCCAAGTGAAACCAGGAGTTTCTGAGATCTCCTTCAAGCTAACCGTCGATACACCGGAGATAAGAGAGCTATCTTATGGTTGGCAAGATGAGGTTAGTTGGACACAGCTCGTCATGGATCGATCGGCTGTTGCTATAGCGCTAGCTCGACACGGAGCGATCTGCGTCGACTATAAGACGATACGTGATCTTATGCGACAAGGGATGACTAGGTCAAAATTTTGTGTTTAGATGTCGAAGTCAGTGATGGCGGCGAGCTTGTGTTCTAACTCCTGGTACTCCTGTGATGTGGTAAGGGGTAGTAGAGCCATGAGCTTGTCTAAGTCTCCTTCAACCCCAATTTGACCTTGCATGAAGGCAGTGGTTGCGTCCCTTTCACCTTTGGCCATCGCTTTTGCGTCTTCCATGGAGATCGTAAGAGTAACATCAGGCTCATGGTACTCGCCTAAAGAGGCGTCTATGAGTTTTCCATCTTGTACAATCCATGAGTAGTATACGTCTCCAGAGGGTGTATCTGAAATGATATAAAGGAGCGAAGCCGTCATTGAAGGACGCTCTGGCATCTCAGCACCTAGTGTTTTGGTGTCCTCTATCCACTCTTGCGTAAGCCACTTTCCCAACTTTCCTCCTTTTGCAACCTTGCTCCTTATGGAAAGGAGAGTTCTATGCCATCAAATAGATCTGTCTCTAGTGTGCCATTAGAGATCGAACTTACTTCTACCTTAGACTTTGCTAGGTGGTAGTCCTCTGAAGAGTAAGCATCCGCTTGTTCTTCAGTGGGGAGACCGAACCAAAAAGGAGAGGTTGGATCTATTTGAGTTTGATGTGCGAGTAAGGCTCGACGTTGAATATCTAAAAAGTCAGCTACGTCGATCTGGGTGGTAACTAGGTGATCCTGCCCTTCTCGTTCAAGGCGATCCTTTGGGAATGGAGACTCGAGTCCGAGCTTTTCAAACCGTTCGACTATCGCGAGGATCTTGGCTTTAGTCCAGAGGGAGTAGTAGAGTTTAAGCGGTTGGAAGGGTTGACCGAGTTCGGGTTTATAGTCTGGGTCACCTGCAAGATCGAAGGCTCGCACTGAGATATCATGGACTCGAAGATGGTCAGGATGGGGATACCCCGACTGATCTTCTGGATACGTGATCACTACCTGGGGCTGCTGCTCTCTAAGGATCTCAACTAAGTGGTCCGTAGAGTCTTCTATCGGTATATTGTAAAATGCGTCAGGTCGTTTGTTCGCTTCTGACCCTGGCATCCCAGAGTCTCGGTATCCCAGTTTAATGACTTCGTCGTAGCCGATTACCTTGGTAGCTTCTTGAAGTTCCGCCTCTCTCACTGCTGCGAGGTTCTCTCTCACCTCCTCCTTGTCCATCTTTGGATTGAGTATATCTCCCTCCTCGCCGCCGGTTGCAGTCACCAAAATGCAGCGAGCGCCTAGTTGTTTGTACTTTGCGACAGTGGGAGCGCCCTTAGAGGACTCATCGTCGGGATGGGCATGGACACATAGTAGGGTTGGTGTTTTATTTTTCACAGTACTAACAGTCTAAAAGCCGAACTTGTGAATGAGTACGTAGGACCAAGATCTAGTTTTTGGGTGTAGGACTGGCCTGGGGAGTGTCGAAT
>JAKBGL010000022.1 GCA_021833085.1 Actinomycetes bacterium
AAGGGGTCAACCTTCACAGTCTGGCTACCAAAAGATGCATGAGGAGACATGACAAGAACCCAGCCCATAGTACTAGTCGCCGAAGATGAAGAGTCCTTCATCGAAGCGCTTACATTAGGTCTAAAACGAGAAGGGTTTCTCGTAGAAGCGGCCCGCGATGGAGAAGAGGCGATACGCAAGTTTGACGAATTTAGGCCAGACGTGATTCTCTTAGACGTCATGCTCCCTAGAAAGTCGGGGTTAGATGTCTGCCGGGAGATTCGTTCCAGGTCCAAAGTCCCAATCATAATGGTTACCGCGAAGGCAACAGAGATCGATACTGTAGTCGGTCTCGAGGTTGGAGCAGACGACTACATATCAAAACCCTATCGACTTAAAGAGTTAGTGGCAAGAGTGAGAGCCGTGATGAGAAGGACTCCGGGCGACAACCTTGATATAAAGATTGAGCACGATAGTATTGAAGTCGGTGAGATCGTCCTCGACACCTCCAAACATGAGGTAAGAGTTCGAGGGGAAGTCGTAAAAGTTCCGCTGAAGGAGTTTGAACTTCTTGAGTTTCTTATCTCTAATCCTGGTAGAGTTCTGACTCGAGAGCAGATCATCGATCGGGTGTGGGGTCCGTACTACTCAGGCGATACCAAAACCCTCGACGTACATATAAAACGGCTCCGCTCCAAAGTGGAGAAGGATCCTTCTGAACCCAAGGTCATTACGACCGTCAGGGGCCTCGGCTACCGTCTAGAGACATCTCAGTAGACTCTTTATGTGGACAACCTTCTAGAGGCACAGATTCAAGAGCTAAGGCGGCGAGGAATAAAGGCCACCGTTGCCCGACG
Organism: Actinomycetes bacterium; assembly: GCA_021833085.1. The sequence continues at coordinate 837 of JAKBGL010000022.1, forward strand.
TGCAGTACTTGAGGTACTTCTGGAGGGGCCAAGCCATCAAAGCGCCGACGACATCGCGACAAAGGTATCATCACGCTACCCAGAGATACATCTTTCGACTGTATACCGGACACTTGAAACGTTAGAGAGTATCGGAGCGGTGGACCATGTCCATTTAGGACATGGTCGGGCCGTCTATCATCTAGGTGACGACCCTCATCAACACCTTGTGTGCGATAGGTGTAGTTCTGTAATCGAAGTTCCAAATGAGATATTTTTAACTCTTAACAAGACGCTCTCAGAGCGGTACGGGTTCAAACTGCGGCAAAACCACTTCGCGGTACTGGGGCGATGCTCTAGTTGCCAGAACTCGCCAAATCAAGACTAGAAGTCCAGCACAGCTGTTCTACTTGAAGGTGACAATCGTTAGGGTGCCAATGAAAAATAGTACTCCTGAGACTCCATACACAGTAGCCTTGACGATCATTCGTTTTATCGGGGATCGTACATAGTCATCCATTATGTAACGCAGTCCGTTCGTCCCGTGCAAAAGGCCAAGAGCTAAAAGGAGCCAATCAAAAACTCGCCAAAGTGGATTTGACCACCTCGCAGCGACGAAAGCCACTGTAGTAGTCGTCACATCATGCATAATATGCATAATGAAAAAATGCACCAGAGCCAAGAAGAACAAAACTATCCCTGAGAGCCTCATAAACAACCATGACCACGTCTCGAAGTTCTGTCTTGACGAACGTCGTTGAGATCCGCTCTCCATGGAGTCACGCTTGATAGTCGATGCCACTTCACACCTTCCCAGTAACGAACGGCTTCAATATAAATACTGCACCAATTAGAGTCATGACCACCGCTAGGGAGAGCATGAACATAAAGACACCCTTCTCGTTTTTGATAGCTCTCGGGAAGAAATCAATCATCACCACTCGTAGACCATTTAGCGCGTGATAAAGCAGTGCAAACAACAGGCCGACCTCAAACAATCGGAGGAAAACATTGCCATAAAGTTTATGAATAGAGTTATAGATATGCGGACTATTGAGTGTTGATACGTCCACTATATGAAGCAGGATAAACATAAAAACCAAAAAACCAGTAATCCTGTGGAGAACAAATGCCCACTGTCCGGTTTTTCCCTTGTACATCGTCGAAGAGGGACTCACTTTGACCTCCGAATCCATTTATCACCCCAGAGTGTTGTGGAAACAACATAGAGTGCAAAGCCAATCACCACCACTGTAACTACACCGAGCGCTATTGAAAATATCAGTTGAGACGTATTCACAACTGCAAACCTAGCGTAAATTTCCCAAAGTGTCTAAACCCATCTATCAACTTAACAGTCCTGAAGAAGATATTTTGCTCCGGCCGCCTAGATAAGGGTGTAGACAGGCGGGTAACGTAACACTCCCGTCAGCCTCTCTTCCCATCTCCATCATCGCAGCCCAAACGCGGGGCCATGCTAGAGCAGAACCATTGACTGTGTTTAGCAGCGTTACCCGACCGTCTTCTGCTCTTCGATAACGTAAGTTAGCTCTTCGAGCTTGATAGTCAGAAAACCACGAAACCGACGAGACCTCTAGCCACCTATCGACTCCAGGTGCATAGACCTCCAGGTCGACAGTCCTAGCAGAAGATATACCAAGATCTCCAGTGCAGAGAAGTACTACGCGATAAGTTAGGCCCAAGGATCTTAAAATATGTTCCGCTCTTCCCAAGATGTCATTAAAGACCTCATCGCGTTGTTCGTAGGTACAACACGAAAATAGCTCAACCTTATCAAACTCGTGAAGTCGCAGTAGTCCACGTGTGTCTTTTCCCGCAGAGCCGGCTTCCCGTCTAAAACAAGGCGTCACCGCGGTCAAGCGAATTGGCAGGTCACGCTCTTCTAAAATTTCGTCTTTAAACATCGACGTAAGCGGAACTTCTGCGGTCGGTATAGCAAAAAGATCGTCGACCTCCATATGGTAAGCGTCTTCTTCAAACTTAGGCAGATGTCCAGTTGACACCATAGTCTGGCGCTTCACAAAAGTTGGTGGGCGCACTTCTAGATAGCCATCTTCGTGCTCATCCAAAGCAAAAGATGTCAGCGCCCGAACGACTCTTGCACCACTTCCTTTAAACATTGGAAACATCGAGCCAGATATCTTTGCAGCTCTGGGGAGGTCCAAAATTCCAAGTTGTTCGCCTATCTCCCAATGTGGCACCCTTTGATGAGGAGGAAACTCTTCAATCTCAAACTGTGCGAACGGCATCTCCCCGGTTCGTTTAGACCAAACCATCTCGATCACGTTCTGTTCCTCTGAGGATCCAACTGGAACGCGACTATCTGGAAGATTAGGAATCACTGCTAGGTACTGCCTACGTTCTTCTTCAAGTTGCGAAGTCTCCCTCTCAAGAAGCACTACCTTCGAACCCAGCTCTTTAGATAGCGTCCTGAGTTCCTCAGCCTTAGCTTTGTCTCCTTGTCGTTTTGTAACCGCTACATCGTTCGAAACTCGATTGATCTCCGCTCTTAGTCTGTCACGTTCTGTCATTGCCATCCGCAACTTAGAGTCGACCTCCAAAACGTTATCCAGCAAAGTGACGTCGACATCGCGTGTCATAAGTCTTTTAGTCGTCTCTTCCCGCTGTTCCCGAAGTAATTTAATATCGATCATTAACATTAGAGACTAGTGTCAAACCATGGCAGTAATAGAGGTTTCGGATCTACACATTGCATACGGATCCAAAGAGGCGGTCGCGGGTCTCAGCTTTGAAGCTGAAACCGGTCAAATCTTGGTCGTACTCGGACCGAACGGAGCTGGAAAGTCTTCCACCATCGAGTCACTAGAGGGGTTCCGCAAACCTTCATCTGGTACAGTCAGGGTCCTTGGTCTCGACCCTCAGAAACAGCAGCGTGAACTCGGAAAAAAAATTGGAGTTATGTTACAAGGTGGAGGCGTAAATCCAAGAATGACCCCGTCGCAGGCCTTGGCATTATTTGCGGGGTACTATCAGAATCCCATAGATCCCAAAGAACTCGAGCGGTTCCTCGAACTTGACCACATTAAAGGAACTTCCTTTCGGCGACTCTCTGGTGGAGAAAAACAGCGACTCCTCCTAGCGCTCGCCGTTGTGGGGCGCCCCGAGGTAGTGATGCTAGACGAACCAACATCTGGTGTAGATCCAGCAGGAAGAGTTGTAATACGCAACCTAATTACCAAACTTCGAGACGAAGGTGCAGCGGTAATACTCACTACGCACGAATTGGGCGAGGCTGAAAAGCTAGGAGACCGAGTACTTATCATTGCAAAAGGCCGTTCAATAGCGTACGGAGATCTTTCTACGATTAAGTCCCAGCACTCCGAGACCCAGATTACCTTTCGCTCTTCTTTTCCAATCGATCAAGTCGACTTCGAGACTCACCTAAAGGTTCGTCTTGAACGACCCTTTGGGAATGACCTCTACGTAATCAGAGGAGACATCTACTCAGAGCTAGTTGCCCAAGTAACCCGGTATTTGGCCGATAAAAATGTGAACTTTACCGACCTATCAACAGCAAGCACGACGCTAGAAGATATATATCTTTCGCTAACGAAACAACAGGAGGTCGCTAAGTGATCAGCGCAACCCGGAGAACACGACTTTGAAGGCGTATCTAGCACAGGCTAAATCCGAAATCCGATTATCGCTCACCCAGGGTGAGTCGCTGTTAGTTACCATCTTGATTCCTGTAATTTTCCTGCTGGGCTTCACAGTCGTCAAAGTCCTTCCGCTGCCCAATGGAGTACACTCACGACCGGTGTTTTTGGTACCTGGGACCATGGCTCTCGCTGTAATGGCTACAGGAATGGTGTCTCAGGGAATTGCTACGGCAGTCGATAGAACCTACGGCGTCCTCAAACGACTTGGGGTTACTCCTTTGGGTAAAAGTGGTTTTTTATACGCGAAGATCACTGCAATCCTTGTAGTTGAGATCGTACAGTTATTGATCTTATTTCTACTCGGTCTCTTCCTTGGTTGGCACCCAAATGGGAACTACTTTGCCTTCATAGTTGGAGCCATCCTTGCCACCGTTGCATTTTCGGGAATTGGACTTCTCCTAGCAGGTACCTTACGATCCGAGGCGATGATAGGTGTATCCAACGCAGTCTATTTGATTCTTCTTTTCCTAGGAGGAATGATCTTTCCAGTAAGCTCGTTGCCAACTCCACTAGCGGATCTTGCCAAGATACTGCCGGCCCAAGCAACTTCAGAGATCTTCTACCACGCCCTTGGAGTTGGAGGCATAATACCGACCTCTGCCTGGATAGTGCTCATTATATGGGCAGTTGCTGCTCCCGCTCTGGCGGCTAAGTTCTTCAAGTGGGATTCCTAGCCAATACCTTATAGAACTCTAAGAACAGATTCAATAGAACCTGATATCGGTATTAGATTGGTCTTGTGACAAAAGAGTGGACAAATTGGTTTAAAAACTGGAAAGTTTCGCCCATAACGTTTAGGCGACTCTCCTTCGCTACACTTGTTTTTCTTGCGATAATAATTGTGACCGGGGGTGCTGTAAGACTTACACAGTCCGGCTTAGGCTGTCCAACATGGCCCGATTGTACCGCTAACCATCTAGTGGCGGCAGACTCATTCCATCCCATGGTCGAGTTCGTCAATCGCCTCATCACCATTGGGGCATCGACAATCGTAATGCTATCTGCTTTAGCAGCCTTCTTGCGCAAGCCGTTTCGTAAAGATATTGCCTGGCTCGCTATGGGGTTAGTAGGAGGGCTCATAGCCGAGATAGTCTTAGGTGGACTAACTGTGCTCGCCAAGCTCGCACCTCCTTATGTCATGGCCCACTTTATCCTCGCAATCTTGATCGTCTGGAATGCAATCGTACTATACGCACACTCAGCCACCGACGATCGCGTGCCGACGAGACGGGTATCAAAAGAGACGGTGCTCTGGGGTCGATTGGTCCTACTCGTTCTCGGAGCTGTAATCTTCGTAGGAACTGCAGTTACAGGTTCAGGACCGCACAGTGGTAGTCCTATAGCTCAGAGATTGCCGTTTAAGCTTAGAGATGTCGCCCAGTTGCACGCCGACATTGTGTGGTTACTAATAGGTCTAACGCTCGTAGGACTTCTCCTACTAAAGCAGAGTGGAGCACCCGAAGACGTACAAAAGGTTGGTCGTTTCTTGCTCGTCGTTGAAGCGCTTCAAGGTGCCATAGGATATACGCAGTACTTTACGAACCTACCTGCTTTACTTGTAGGCTTCCATATTGCCGGGGCGACAGTTGTTTGGATGACAGCGCTTTGGATGAACCTTCTATTTTTTGAAAGAGGCACCCTTGAAGACGAGGCATCACGTAACCAAGATGATCCGACAACGATCTTTGAGATCCCCCAAGATCAAGCAGGTTCGGAACAACCAAGGATCCCAGCTTCAAGCACACAACATAGCTTTTTAACAGGAGATGGTAGGTTAATAGAATAAACGTTTGGGTAGTGCCAATATCAACATCATTCTAAGATCTACCTACAAAGTAACGGTTCCCCGAAAGGTGGGTGAGTAGTGGCCAGCTTAGGAGGAATGATTGAAACAGAGGAGGAGTTTGATCTCAAAGTCGACTCGCCTTGGGTCGTAATAGTTTGGAACGACCCCGTAAATCTGATGAACTATGTAACCTTCGTCCTCCAGCAGTTATTTGGCTACTCCAAAGAGAAGGCGACGACCCTAATGCTTCAGATCCACAATGAAGGTAAAGCAGTTGTCTCGTCAGGTTCAAAGTTCGAGTCGGAGCGGAATGTAAATAAACTCCACGCTTACGGCCTATGGGCTACCATGCAACAGGATAAATAAGCAGATATGAAGTCTCCTTTCAAAAAGAGTGGGAAAGACTCGATAAAGATCAAGCTACCCAAAGATGATAAGACTATCATCGCTGACTTTCTCATGCAGATCTCCAACTTGAGTACAACCGATCGGTCTCTCACCTGGCGTCTCTACCCTCCCCTTTACTCAGACCCGGTCGAACAAGCAGAATATGACCTCAGCGAAGATGGTCAAGATCAAAGGCCAATTGAGATTTCAGCTTCTTTAGCGTCTAGCTCATCGCTTCTAATCGAAAAAGAAGTGCTGACTCTCCAAGAAGCCAACTCTTTGCTTCAAGACCTAAATAGGTCGAGGTTAGTTATCGCCGAAATCGTTGGAGTAAAAGACGATCTGTTCGACCCGACTCAGTTACCTTCCGACGAACTAAGGTTTATATCTGACGTTTATAGCTATTTAGGGTGGATTGTTTCCGAGCTTACTGAGGTTATGACAGGCTGATCCTTTCCGCAGGAGTGCCACCCAACTACATAATTGAATAGGAACTCCATTAAATAATGCAACTTTCTTCGTATGTAAACCTGCAAGATAGCTACCTAGTGCTACCAAGGTATCAACTGGACGTCGATCACCTTGGTCGACTATTTAACTCCGTCGATCTAGATACTGCAACAAAAGTCCTGCGGGCCGGCGGAAAAGTAACGCTTCCATCGCAGTCGCTCATAGATTACGAAGTCTTAGCGGCCCTCGGCAACGGGGGGAATCTATTTGTATTTTTGAGTGACAGTGCCTCTATTAAGCTAAGTGACAGTGTCGAGTTTAGTTTTAAAGAGCTCCCCACAAGTGAATGGCTCCTAAAGATAAATCGGGCTCTACCAGTATTTCGGAGGGCTCCGGGAGAGGCTCCCGTATCATCTCCACTTTTTATACTTCAATCAACTGGGGAAGTGGAACCCATAGCGTCAGTGAACATAAAGATGGTAGATCATCTCGTGAGTTGGCGAGCTTCAGTTGGTCAAGGAACTATTCACGTATTTGGCTTCGACTTTAGGTCCCTAACGTATGCAAATGAAGAGATCCGATACCTCATCGAGACTTACCAGAGTTTAGGAACCGATCGAGTCAAGCCATTTGGCGTCTCTGTAGTGGGATATGGACCTTATGGTGGCATGGGACAGTTTCACGGAAATGCGGTCAATAACACGCCAGGGCTCCAGTTCGTCGCCGCCGTCGACCCTAATCTCGAAAGGAGATCCGCCGCAGAGAGAGAGTTCCCAGGGGTAACAAGTGTCGCTCACCATCGTGAAATACTAGAGTCAAGCGAAGTTGAGGTCGTCGTGGTAGCAACGCCACCCTCGACTCATTTTGCAATCGCTCTTGAGACGCTTACAGCAGGAAAACACGTTGTGCTGGAGAAGCCGATGTGTCTAACTGTCGCCGAAGCTGACCAACTAATTGCCGCGGCGGCACAGAACAATCTTGTACTGACGGTTAACCAGAACCGTCGCTGGGACCAAGATTTTAGGGCTCTTCGGAACATTATCCATCGTGGTGAAGTCGGTGAAGTGTTCAATATCGAAACCTTCGTTGGCGCATTCGATCATCCCTGCAGAGCCTGGCACTCCGATACAGACATCTCAGGTGGGGCTGCCTACGATTGGGGAGCACACTACATCGACTGGACCCTCTTGCTCTTTGACGAAGCTCCTAGCTCCATAAGCGCAATTGGACACAAAAGAAAATGGTTTGAGGTGTCGAATCTTGATCAAATTACGATCAGCATGAGATTTTCAAATGGTCGCGAAGCTACATTCATTCAGAGCGACCTAGCCGCTGTGAGAAAGCCTAAGTTTTATATTCAAGGCACCGAGGGGACTATCGTCGGAGAGTACAGACCGATCTCGAAAGAATCAGTGTCGCAACAAGATGGTTACGTAGTGGAGTCCTATCACTTCGCTGAGGCTCCTTCTAGTTTGAGACTGACAAAGTACGAAGGTCCCGGCACACTTAGCTACCGTACAGTTGCATTACCCAAGCCTCAGCGTTTTGGATTTTGGCAAAACTTTGCAGACCACATCCACTTAGGTTCCCCTTTAGAGGTCAACTCAGCTCAAGTAAGAGAGGTCATAGCAGTACTTGAGGAAGCCCACAGAGCCACAACGGCGGCCTCATGAACGCCGCAACACCGATTAGGTTTGGCGTAATTGGAGCGACAAGCCACGTAGCACAGATAGGCGTAGTTCCAGCGATTTTGAATTCTCGATTTGCAACACTAAAGGCTGTCTCCTCGCGAAGTTATAAAGACGAATCCCAAGGAGTTTTAGGAGTACGCAACTACTCCAACTACGTTGATCTCCTGCAAGACAACGAGGTCGATGCCGTTTATATAGCACTTCCAAACCACCTACATCTTGAGTCCGTACTTAAGGCTCTTGACTCAAACAAGCACGTCCTTTGCGAAAAACCGATGGCAATCTCTGAGTCCGACTTCAATTTGATGAGAGGTACTGCTTCAAAGCGTTCGCTAGTGCTCGCAGAGGCTTATATGACGGCGTATCATCCACGACATCGTTTGGCACTTTCATTAGTTGAAGGAGCTGACTTCGGCGAAGTACAGACTATCTATTCAACCTTTTCAGGGATGTTAAAGCCGCTGTCAGGATATCGAATGAACTTACACGAAGGCGGAGGATCTCTATGGGATATTGGGGTCTATGCCCTGTCCCCAGTACTGAAGATTCTTGGACCCACACCACAGCAAGTGTCCTTTAGGGCGGAAAGGGCGGAAAGTTCGGGTGTAGACCTTCGGACAACGATGGTAGTTGACTATCCAGAGAACCAGGTTGCCTTTGTGCACACTTCATTTATTTCATCGGAAAGTCAACTTCTGAAAGTAATCGGATCCAAGCAATCAATTGAGATTCAAAGGGCATGCACACCTAGTTCGAGCGATATAGAGATCATGATCAGCGATACTAAAGGTCAGTTGAGTCACCTAACCTCAACATCCAAAGGGCCTTATGACGCAATGATAGACGACTTTTCAACTTCGCTTTTACAAGGACTGACGCCGCTTTGGAGTCTAGAGGATTCATTAACCACTTTACGAGTGATAGAGCGCCTACATAGTGAACCGAACTGCCTTTTGGATCGAGTGGTCGTTTCCGGGTTTCTATAACAGGAGTCGAATTCTGCAAAGAAAGTTAGGAACATGTTCACACTAAAAAAGGTTTTAAAAACGTGGAATCAAACTATCTCACATTATCTAATGGCTTACGCTTGCATTATCTTTGGGGAGCGGGCGAAGGCCCAGCGATTCTCATGTTACATGGTCTTGCCTCAAATGCAAAGATGTACGTAGATGTCGGAGAGAGGCTCCAAAAGGCGGGCATGAAGGTCGTATCTCTAGATCAAAGAGGACACGGACAATCCGACAAACCTGAAACTGGATATGACTATGATACATTTGTTAGCGACATACATGAGTTTTTATCGGTGATGGTGGCTAACGGGACATTGACGAAGCCCATACTTCTAGTTGGGCAATCTTTTGGATGTTCGGTGGTAGAAAACTACTCTCTTCGGTACCCATACGAGGTGAAGGGAATCGTCCTAATAGACGGTGGCTATCGCTCTTTAAAACGTGACTTCCCCACATGGAAAGAGTGTGCCGCTACATTGTCACCTCCAGTCCCTAAAAGACAGAACTTTGAGTCCTTATCTAAGATGCTCGACGGCTATCTGGCGGAGTTCCCGATCAGCGCTATAGACGGTGCTTTAGCTAACTTTACCGAAGATGAAAATGGTTTTATGAAGGCCAACCTTCCACGACATCTCCACATGAAAATTCTCCACGAGCTTTGGAAGCAGTCGCCGGAAGATATATTTCCTAGTCTGAGCGTTCCATTCGTCTTTGTAACCGCAATCAACAGAGATATTCACGAACCTGAAGTAAAAAAAGATGCCGTGGCCGAGCTTCGGAGATCTTCCAACGTCGCTTCCTCCGAATATTGGATAACTGGTCATCATGACCTCCATGCACAACACCCAGTAGAGGTAACCGACATTATCCTAAATGAGTTAGCGCAAGGAGTGTTTGCACAGTAATGACGCAACAAGCAGCGACACGTCACCAAGGCACGCTATGCGTGATGGGGTCTGGAGAGACGGCCCCAACGATGGTAAAGGTTCATCGATCGCTGCTGGATTTTTCTCAGCGCGACTCCGTCGAGCCTCTTTATAGTGTTATTGATACACCCTATGGTTTTCAGGAGAACGCAGACGAACTCTCCCAAAAAGCTCTTGAATACTTTCGAGTGTCTCTAAATAAAAGCTTCAAAGTCGCATCACTACGGTCACTAAAGCAAGTAGGAGGATACGAGCAGGACGTATTTTATGATCAGCTGCAGCGTTCTCAGTATCTATTTGCTGGACCTGGGAGTCCCACGTATGCATTAAGGGTCTGGGAAGAGTTGAGCTTGGGATCGTTACTATCGAAAATCCTGCTCGAACCTAAGGTCGTCACGTTTTCATCGGCGGCTGCGTTAACCCTAGGTAGTTTCACATTACCTGTTTATGAAATATACAAAGCCGGGGAACAAGTTCGATGGGAAGTGGGGCTTGGACTTTTTGAAAAACTATTTGCTCTAAAAGTAGCAGTTATTCCTCACTTCAACAACCAAGAGGGTGGCACTCACGATACGAGATACTGTTACATGGGCGAGCATCGCATCAAGATCCTCGAAAACGCCTTGCCAGACGATGCCTTTATCTTGGGAGTAGATGAGCACTCCGGGGTCATCTTCGATCTTGCAGCTAGAAATGTCGAGACGGTAGGGATTGGCACAGTAACCCTACGAAAGCACGGCAACACAACGCAGATTCCCTCGGGGGAAAAGATGGATATTGAGACGTTCCTCAACATTACATCTTCAATGTCAACCTTCCTTCCTCGCGCCAAAACTCAGAGTTCGGGTTTTGATACAGGCGCAGATCGCGTCACTTTAGAGACCACGGACACCGCTCGAACCTCAACAGCCTCCGATCCTTTAGAAGCAGAACTCATACGTCTGAAGAAAGACTTCGAAGCTGCGATCGATATATCAAACTTCGAGGAGGCCTCTAAAAAGATTTTGGAGCTTGAATCGACGTTAACGGAGTGGTCAACCGACACCTTGCTCTCGGACTTCGATAAGCAAGGAAGGGCTCTCCTTCGAAGCATGGTCGTTCGTCTCGGATCCGAAGCCGCATCTAAATCCCTCGATAAATCTTTTTTGCTAGCACCATTTATCGAGTTTCTATTGAAGGAGCGCTCAGTAGCACGCTCTGCAAAGAACTTTACAAAGTCCGATGAGATTCGAGATTTCCTAGTACTTAGTGGAATTGATATTCAAGACTCGCCTCAAGGAACTTCATGGTCTCTAAGAGACGCTATAGTGTCTTCTACAGATAACTAAATGCCCCCATCGTCTAGTGGACTAGGACGTCGCCCTTTCACGGCGGTAACACGGGTTCGAATCCCGTTGGGGGTGCCACCACTTCTAGCGGTCCTCCATTTTTTGACGAGTAAACCTCCCCAAAAGCTGTAGATGAGCAAATTTACCAAAACTTCCCCGCCGATGACGTGTGATACGTCATGGGATTGGATACAGCCTTGCAACTCCAATATTTCCATAAACCTATGCCTCCAAGAGAGCAAGGTTCATGAGCGTCCAACGGCAGTACTCAGATCTACAATTTCTCTAAAGACAGAGGTGCTTTCGCACTTAGGGTCCACCGCGTGAAAACACTTGACTAATCTGGCCCCAGTGCAGTTGAGGTATTTGGCCCCACTCTCGCCCGTGCATATATAACGGCTGACTTAGACACAGATAGCTGTAACTCTAAGTCCCCCACCAATATGAGTTGTCCCACTTTACGAGCAGGA
>JAKBGL010000001.1:0-8301 GCA_021833085.1 Actinomycetes bacterium
ACAGTTGTAGATATAGTCATTGTTGCGGCCACAAGAGGGATGAATCTCGACTGAAGTAAAACAGATCTCTTGTTGGCACCGAGCGCTTTATTAGCTAGTTGGGCGTAAACCTCGCTCTCTTTTTCTTCGGTTGCAAAGACCTGAACGACAGGGAGGGAGATTAGGACCTCTTGAGCCTTTGCCGTCGCTAACCCTTCGACGTTTCGAGCTTCTCTTTGGGAGAGTTTGATTGCGGCAAGGTAGTGCCTTATTGCAAAGTACAAAAGCGGAGTAAGTGACAAAAAGATAAGACTGTATCGCCAATCGATGAAGAACATGATCGTTATCATCCCGAGCACAGTGAGCCCATTTTCTACAAAGATAGGAACGACGTTAACCATAACGCCCTGTATGGCTTGAATGTCGCCGCCCAAACGGGAGAGTAGGTCGCCAACTGGATGTCGAAGGTGAAACTCGGCAGACTGCCTCTCGAGGTGATCGAAGAGGCGACATCTTAAGGCAAATACCATTTTCTGGCCGGCATTAGCTAACGAAGCGTTCGTTCCATAGTTCGTGATTGCCAGCAATACGGCGATTGCGATAATGATCAAAGATAATATCTGAAGTCGTGCGAGAGGGGCCGTGGGTAACTGCCTAAGTTGTGATGGCAAAGGGTGATGCGACAGAACCGAGTCAAATATGAGCTTCAGTGGCCACGGCGCTGCCCACTGGAGCATAGCTCGAACTACAGAGAGTGAGACCCCAAATATAAGCATCAACTTTACCGGCCTTACGTCCATTGCGTAGCGCTTTGGGGATATGGACGTTAACTTTGAGCCGATTCGTGATTTGGTCGAACACAATCCTATACTAGGCGGCACGAGATGCCTCCTCTGAACGTAGGACTTCCAGCGTTGCACTAGCGACGTTCGTCCAGTCGTGACTTGAACAAGCAAGGGTTCTTACCTGTTGGGCAAGGTATTTACGAAGTGGTTTGGATCTTGCGAGTCGGTCTATCTCGTTCGCTAGACTCATACTATCTCCAGCGGGGAAATAAACTCCTGCTGTGCCTCCAATCTCTCTTATTGGTGGAAAGTCAGAGGCGATAAAGGGCTTGCCTGCGGCCATTGCCTCGACGATTTTAAGAGGAGAGAAGTAGAATTCCTCTGTTGGTAGGTATGGGGCTAAGGCGATATCTATAGCGGACAGGTAAGCGGGGACGGTTTTGCGATCTACGGCTCCAACTGCTATGGTTGGTATTCGTCCTTGCAGATCTTCTATTCGTTGATTGACTCGGCTTCGTAAAGGACCGTCACCAACAACTAAAATCGCAATCTGATCTTTGTAGCTAAGGTGTTCGACGGCATCGAAGATGGTTTCTACTCCGTGCCATGGTTTTAGGCTTCCTATGAACCCTAGTACGACCTTGCCGGTTAGCCCTAGAGATTCTCTTAGCCGATCGCGAGTCGCATACCATCGTTCTGGACTGAAAACGTCAACGTCAGCGCCGTTAGGTATCGACTTAGAAGATTTGGCTCCGCGACTCACTGCCCATGTGGCTAGAGGTTTAGAGACGCATACTACTGTGGCATCTTTGAGCGCTTCGTATTCTTTTCCTAGAGCGACCTCTACGTTGGCTAGGCCGAAATGCTCCATGCGCTCTTTTGTGACCGGAGCGTTTACCTCGACGACCCGGGGAAGATCGAGGCGCTGTTCAAGTTCACCGCCTCCCGCAAATAGCGAGAGTCTCTCATATATTGCATCAAAGCGGTGGTTTTTCATGTAAACCTCGACTTCTTCGTAAAAGTGTGTCAGCTTTTCAATGCGATCCATCTCGCCAGCAAGACCTTTCTTGAAGTTTCCGAGATCGATATTTATAATGTCCGCTTCTAGCTTTGGCTCACCTTCTATTTTTGGGGCGAAGATTGAAACCTCAGCTCCTAACCGAACTAGGGCCTCCGTTAGCGATGCTACGTGGACCGAGGCGCCTTTGGTGCCCCCGATCGGTATCCCTGGATCTGGAATGAGATAGGCTATTCGCACGTCAGAGCGTTCCGTGTTCTAGTTTGTCTGAGAGAGATCGGTCAATCTCGCTTACCCACTGGAGAAAGGTCTTAGCTACCATCTGGCTACAAAGATCCTTCGACAGCTTGGACTTAAGATGATTCCTGGCATTGTGTCCTAATCTGGCAGCTAGAGATGGATCGTCGATCAATCTCCAGAGGGCCTGAGCTAGAGCGTGGGGGTCGTTTGAGCTAACTAGCAAACCTGTTTCTTCCGATTGAATCAACTCTGGAATACCAGCTACATCGCTACCGACAACAGCGAGACTCGACGCCATGGCCTCAAGAAGTGCATTGGGGATTCCATCTCTGTCACCGTCCTTTAAGACGATGGATGCTTGCACGAAGATCTCGGCTTTTTGGTACTCTCCGACAATGGCCTCTTGCTCCAGTGCACCTAGCAACACAACGTTATCAAGGATTTTGAACCGGGTAATTTCTTTTACGAGCTCTTCCCTAAGTGGACCTGCACCTACGATGCGACATCTAAAGGGTACTTTTGCCTGAGATAGAAGTGCCAGGGCTTCTATGAGAACGGCGTACCCTTTCTTTGGAACGAGTCGTCCGACAACCAAAATGACAGGCCCTTCTACCCTGTGCTGAGATGATCGGGGATCCATAGGCGTAAATCGATCTAAGTCGACACCGTGGTAACGTAGTAACACCTTTTCATCTATGTTGTCTCTATAACTTTTGGAACTAGGTCTGTTAGTCTTAGAGATTTTTAGTACTTCGTCTTTAGCAGAGTTTGAACAGACTAAGACGAATCTGGCTTCTTCTATGCGTTTAGCAAGTTGATGGGGGTTAGAGATGTATATGTCTTTGGCATGGCCAGCAAAACTAAAGCTGACTCGCGCTATCTTTGCGGCAACGCTTGCGATTGCAGCAGGTGAGTGGGCGAAGGCGGCATGAATGTGTTTAGATCCCACCCTTTGTACATGCCGTGCTACCCAACTCCCGTAGACAATATGTTTAAAAGATGCGATCGGGTCCTCTTTGGATGGTAACTCTCTTATCATGGCCGCCAAGGCCTTTGGATTTTTGCGGACACTTGATAGTACTGCCAGCGTAAGGTCGATAATCCATCTTGGGTCCAGTCGAGTCTTGTCCGGTGGTTCGATGTATGTAACTTCGCTTTTTACCTTTTCGGATCTTTGTTGAACTACCTGTTCTTTTGGATTGGCGATTGCAACGAGAGACAGTTCTACTCCGTTTTGCTCAAGGCCGATTATCTCATCTAGGATGAATGTCTCAGAGAGGCGAGGAAATCTCTTTGTAATGTACGTAATTGGAAAGGGTTGGTTAGTTAGCCTATCTGGCATTGTTCCTCCGCATGCAACACTGTTCTTTTTGGAGAGTCAATCTCTGACGTTGCAACTTTCTTAGTGATAAGCGAGTTAATCCTTTGAACGGCTTGAACGTTGCCCTCTAGGTCGATAGTTGTCGTTGGATTTTTGGCAGCGCTGATGGCATGTTTGATCGCACTGACCAGCTCAGAAATTTCCATGTCTTCCCCTGATGCGATATTTTGCAGCAACCCTAGTGCGCTGAAAGCCTCCACACGCATCACTTGTTCCGCCCTTGGCCACCGTCTAGGTACCGCCACGATAGGTACCTTCAGATAGAGCAGTTCGGCCAGAGTGTTATACCCACCTCTGCAGATGACACACACAGCGTTCTTTGCCAGAGTTCCAAGTCCGTTCGTTAACTCTACAGCGATAGCGCCAGGGTACGCGGGGAGAAGATCGTCTAAGAGTCGCCGATCTCGTTGGTTCATAAACGGTCCGGTGACAATGACAGCCCCAAGATGAAGTAGTTTTGCAGCTTCGAGGGTTCCTTTAAGGACTTCTGTGCCGTCGCCTCCACCTCCAATAGTTCCTAAGAGATATGGACCTATAGGCGTTGTGGGGATGTCAGTCGAGTCCCCGTTTGGAGGGTTTGTGACGTAACCGCAGTACGTATACTTATTTGCCAATTTGTTATCGATGCCGTAGTTGGCTATGACGTCGAAAATCGCTTTGGACCCGTATATCAATACTTCGTCGTAAACTTCCTCCAAAGTCTCGTAGACGCCGTCTTTCTCCCATAGTGTACGCACATACTCGGGGTTATCGACTATATCTCTCAGGCCAAGCACTATCTGAGTATTGAGCCCGTTCTCTTTTATATGAGAAAAAACTGGAAGTAACTCGCCCTTCATTCCTTGGGGCGAGTGATCCACTAGCAGTAAGTCAGGATGCCATCTACTGACTACATCGATTAGAATTGCGCTTCGTGCTCTTCTTACAAGGGATAGAGACATTCCCTTTTCGACGGCCCGATACTCGTCAACTCCGACCTTTACAACAGGAGGAAGTTGGACTAGTTGAATGCGTTGCGCTCTGTGAAGCTTCTCCACTATCGATGATCCCGTAGCAAGCAGGACTTGAACCTCAGGAATCGTTTCAATTAAGGCCGTTGCGATAGCTAAGTTTCGGCGAAGGTGGCCAAGACCGTAGGTATCGTGCGAGTACATCATTACTTTTGTACTCATAACGTCACCTCTTTGTGGCTAAGACGTTCGTTGCGACTCAACAACCAGTTGACCTCATTGGAGACACCGGTTTCGATTGAAACCGTAGGCTTGAACCCAAGTGCCGTGGAGGCAAGGGTTAGATCGGCCTCGGTCCGGTAGACGTCGCCCCTTGCGAAGTCCCCGTATCTCACTCTTATAGGTTTTTCTATTAGTTGACCGATCAGGTCTATAACTTCTTTCAGGGCCACGGAACTCCCCCCTCCGACGTTGATGGCCAGAGAGCTGCAAGGGGCGCTTGCGGCAAGAACGGTGGCTGTGACGATGTCGTCTATGTATGTAAAATCCCGTACCTGGGTGCCGTCACCTAAGATTTGTATAGGCTCGTCTTTAAGGGCCTTCTCTATGAAGATCCTTATACCCATGTCTGGGCGCTGCTCTGGACCATAGACCGTAAAGTACCGTAAAGCCGTTGTTTCTATCTCATCCGATGCTTTTAGAACCATCTTTTCGGCTTCAAGCTTGCTTTGCCCATAAGGTGAAATAGGCATTGTGTCTCTATCTTCAGAAAAAGGGGTCTTATCGTTACCATAAACTGAGGACGAAGAGGCGTATACGATTCGTCGTACATTAGATGCTCGGACTGCGTCGATAAGAGCGGCGGTTGACGCGACGTTGTCTTGGTAGTAGCGCTCTTCGAGAGAGAAACTTGGTCTTACCCCTGCCCGACCAGCGAGATGAAAAATTACGTCAACATCTTTAAGGAGGGGTTGAATTTCAAGTTCACAGAGATGACCCTCTACAAGTTCAAAGCTCTTACTTTGCTTCAAAACCTCGGCGCGTGCGCGTTTTTCTATAGGACTGTAACTGTCTGTAAACCCGTCGATGCCGACAACCGACCATTGGTCGTTTAGAAGTTTTTTGGTTAGATGTGAACCAATGAA
Organism: Actinomycetes bacterium; assembly: GCA_021833085.1. The sequence continues at coordinate 5,499 of JAKBGL010000001.1, forward strand.
ACCAGCTGCACCCGTTACTAGAGCCTTCTTCGCCTCCATTTTTTTCCAATTCTCTTGCACGCTTCTCCTTTGTTGTTTGGTTTTATTGAAGCTTTGGTAAGGAGTCGCAAAGCGTGGCGCATTTGTTATGCACTTATGTAGTTGAATTCTTATAAGAGACGAGTTTTAAAGGATGTTTCTTAGAGAACGACCCTGAAGTGCGGCCTTGAATTTGTGGAGACCAAATGAGCTAGAATAAGATCGTTAGATGCTCCAGTCTCCATTTCTATGAGAGACCGATTAAGTAGCTGTGACTTCCTTATTGGCTAGCTTTATCGAACGCCGGGAACTTCATCGATAAGACGTCAGGGCCTGCTTGCCAAAAGGGAGCTAAATGCCTGTATTGGCATTAGCGATGAAGGTGGCTCATCTACAGCTGTTTCTTCTGCTAAGGTTTGGAGTATGAACTGTATGCAGAATACAAAGATAAAGGAGATCTCATTGGAGGTCGACCGAATGTCTATCTGTAACTTTGTGCCGAAAAGACTTTCAAGGAGGTAGAGACGGTGGAGAGTTTGATAGAGCAAGCTCGTAACCTACAAGGAGAGCTAGCTGAGCTAAGACACGCTTTACATCAAGAGCCCGAATTAGGTTTAGCTCTTCCCCAAACACAGAAGAAGGTACTTCAGTCTCTCGATGGCTTGGGTCTCTCTCTGTCGACTGGTGAGAGACTTACCTCTGTAACGGGAGTTCTAAAGGGTAGTGGTAGTGGTCCAACCGTGTTACTCCGAGGTGACATGGATGCACTACCACTTAAAGAGCAACTGGATCTTCCTTATCGATCTAAAACTGAAGGGGTCATGCACGCTTGTGGGCACGACCTGCATACCTCAATGTTGGTAGGTGCCGCGCATCTACTGTCAACCCGAGTTGGGGAGATCAATGGAAATGTGGTTTTTATGTTCCAACCGGGAGAGGAAGGATTAGACGGGGCCGGGGCCATGATCGACGAAGGTGTTTTGGAGGTATCGGGAGAGAGGCCCAAGGCAGCTTATGCAATACATGTCATGTCTTCCACTTGGAGTGCTGGAACCTTTGCCTCAAGACCAGGCGCGATGATGGCGGCATCTGATGGACTCATGGTTACAGTAAAAGGTGCAGGTGGGCACGGTTCGGCACCGCATCTAGCGAAGGACCCGATACCAGCTGCTTGTGAAATGGTGGGGGCACTTCAGACGTATATAGGTCGTTCAATTGACGCATTTGAGCCAGCCGTAATAACGGTGGGTTCATTTCATGCTGGCACAAAAAGGAACATAATTCCAGAGTTTGCCGCCTTTGAGGCGACGGTACGGACGTTTTCTTCTAAGGTACGTGAACAGATCGCCGAGGAGTCTGTGCGACTTTGCAAGAATATAGCTCATGCCTATGGTCTCGAAGTAGAAGCAGAGTTTCAGACGGAGTACCCAGTTACCATAAATGATGACACTGAGTTTTCCTTTGTTTCAAGGGTCGTCAACGAGGTCTTTGGGGCAGATCGCTTTGTCAAGATGGAAAATCCAGTAACTGGTGCGGAAGACTTTTCGCGAGTACTAAACCACATACCGGGTGCTATGGTTTTTCTAGGAGCTAGCCCAGATAAACAAGGGTACGCGTCGGCCCCTAATAACCACTCTCCCTACGCGAGCTTTGATGACGATGTGCTCGCAGAGGGTGCAGCGCTCTATGCAGAGCTTGCGTTAAGACGTCTTAATCAACTGTCCGCCTAAAAGCTCTGAGTACAAAACCGATGGAAGCAATTAAAGACACCAAGCAAATTAGGGAGACGAAGTTGAGTAAAAAGGGGTTTCATCCCAACGATATTGAACTTCTTAGAAGGGTCTCAGATCCTCAGATCAATAGTGATGGCCATGCAGTGGCCTTTGTTGTCGTGGATCCAGACCTGAAGAGCAATAGCTATAAGACCTCAATTTGGATAGTTAATCCTGAACTTGGGGATAGCTCTGCTCGCAAACTACTTTCAGGTGACTCGCTGTCTCTTCCGTCATGGTCTCCCGATGGCTCCTGCTTGGCTTTTGTGGAGTATGTAGATGGAGCATCCAAGATCTATACGTATCCAACTAAGGAGACGGGCGAGAGGATACTTGTTGGAGAGCATGACGGGAAAGTTACAGAGCTTCGCTGGTCTCCCGATGGCTCCTGCTTGGCTTTTGTAGCTCGGCGAAGCGATCCATCTCAGTACGGTAGCGCAAAAGAGCCATTAGCCGCAAAGGATATGCCCGCGCGACGGATGGATACCTTGCGATATCGACTAAACGCGGTAGGTTGGACATTTGACAGACCGTCGCACGTATTCGTGGCAGATCTAAAGGTGGGGGGGGATATTAGGACGGTCGTTTCCGGACGCTTCGATGCCCAAGGAATCTCATGGTCTCCCGACGGCAGGCATCTCTGCTTTGTCTCGGCTCGACACGAAGGCCGTGACATTGACCTTTGCAACGACCTTTGGACCGTATCGATATACGATGGGGAACTTACTCGACTAACCAAAACTGATAAAGCTTATGCGCTTCCGTCATGGTCTCCCGATGGCTCGAAAATGGCTTACTTTTTCAACCCTACCCCTACCGAGAGTCCGAGACATATGCGTCTTGCAGTGATGAACGTGTCAAGCCTGCAAGAGCGGATCATTTCGGCTGCTTTAGATAGAAACTGTTCGCCATTTGGGAGCTCTCGGGCTCCTCTTTGGTGTGACGATATGGTGGTCTTCGGGGTCGAGGATTATGGAAATATCTCACTTTATCAGGCTAGTACAGCATCGAAT
>JAKBGL010000001.1:8311-38126 GCA_021833085.1 Actinomycetes bacterium
ACCTTGTTGCTAGGGGGAGATCGTTGGATCTCTGATTGGCACGCGTCCCACGATCGGCTCGTATATGTTTCGACGACGCCAGTAACGCTGGAGGAGTTGTGGAGCTGCTCATATTTACTACTGGATACGAAAGCTCGCATTGAGGTATCGCCTGAGCTTCCGCTTACTAACTTTAGCAAGTACCTTCTAAGAGAGGTCGATCTGATCGCCCCAACTCGTTATTTGGCAATATCGAAAGATGGAACTGAGGTTGAGTGCTGGGCGATTCCTCCGAAAGATGCGGTTCAAAATGAGACCTACCCTACCATCTTGAACGTCCATGGCGGTCCTTTCACTCAGTACGGTAATCATATATTTGATGAGTTCCAACTTCAAAGCTCTGCCGGGTTTGGAGTTTTATACTGCAATCCCCGTGGGAGCTCTGGGTACAGCGAAGATTGGGGGCGAAGTATTCGATGGCCGGAGTGTAAAGATGATCCTGGCTCTGGCTGGGGTGAGGTTGACTTCGATGATGTGCTGGCCTGTGTAGAAAGCGCAGTGGAGAACTTTGATTGGGTTGATGCGAAACGTTTGGGAATCGCCGGCGGATCATACGGTGGATATATGACATCCTGGGTGATAAGTCATAGCGACCTCTTCAAAGCCGCTTGCTCAGAACGGGCGTGCAACAACCTCTTGACCATGGAACATAGTGCAGATATTTCAGGGTTTGTCAAAAGTTACGTAGGAGTGAGTTACCTCGATAATCCCGAACCCTACCTCCGTAACTCGCCGGTCACTTATATCAAAAACATCAGTACTCCCCTTTTGATTCTTCACTCTGAGGAGGACTTGAGATGTCCGATAAATCAAGCGGAAGAGCTTTATGTTGGGCTCAAACTCCTTGCTCGTGACGTTGAGATGGTGCGTTTCCCCGGAGAGAATCATGAATTATCTCGTTCCGGTTCTCCGAAGCATCGTGTTGAAAGAGCGAAGTTGTTTATCTCATGGTTTAGGGAGCATCTGTAATCTTTAGCTCGTACCGTTTATGGCCATTACCATTGCCTTACTTGGATCTGCGCAGCGCCTTGGATTAAAACTTTGAAATTAAGATGTTTAAGAAGATACTCTTAGGTAATTCTTATCTTAATTACGGTGCCTGAGATCGGTTGTTCTGTGCTGCGACATCGAAAGTCCATCTAGATGGGTTGATGACCCAGAGGGCTTTACAAAGTATGGGCTGAGTTTAGACATTTCGAATTGGAAAATTCTGTGTTTACACTCTCTTTACAGATGATGTCAACACATGAACAAATCTTTGTGTTATAGTCAAATCTGTGACTGTATACAAATTAACAAATGGCTTGCGTCGCCGAACTTCCAAAGTTGGTTCCGTGGGCGTAGTATTGGCAGCGGCTGTGACGCTTGCAAGTTGTGGTTCGGGATCATCCACGGCAACAACTCAAGGTTCATCAGGCACGTCCGTTGGTTCGATTCCGGGTTTGTACGGTAAGTTACCACCTGTGGGACAACCGGCAAAGTCGGGCGGCGTTATAACCTTTGGTCAGTTGTCGGGTACTAATCCGAACTATATCTTTCCAATAGTCCCCGCTGCCAACAGCTCGGTTTATAATATTTATGAGTTCCAAAACTACCTCTTTGTCCCTATGTACTGGGGTACGGTAGGAACGGTTCCTAAGATTAACCCGACCGTTAGCCTTGCGAACATGCCAACCTATTCAAACGGTGGCAAGACAGTGACCTTCTCGATTAAACCTGGTTACACTTGGTCGACCGGTGCACCCGTGGACGCCAACGACGTAATCTTCTTTATCGATCTCTTGAAGGCGGCGGTTAAAGAGAGTGCTGCCAACTTTGGAAACTACACTCCTGGGTTCTTCCCGGACAACGTTGTTTCTGCGACTGCGACTGGTAAGTATACCGTTACGTTGCAGCTGACAAAAAGTTACAACACAAGCTTCTTTACCAACAACGAGCTGAGCCTTATCACTCCACTACCTTCCACGGATTGGAATATCGCCTCGGCTAACGGCCCACATCTGGACTATACTCAACCGGCCAATGCTACGGCAATCTATAACTATCTGTCTAAGCAAGCCAACGACCTTTCAACCTATGCCACTAACCCACTATGGCAGGTGGTGGACGGTCCGCTCAAGTTGACCTCCTTTACTCCTTCTACAGGTGCATTCACCATGGTCCCAAATCCACATTTTGGCGGCCATAAGGTAACTTTCTCTGAGTTGCAAGGAGTAACATTTACGAGCGTACAAGCGGAGTTCAACCAGCTCATCGCTGGCAACTTGACAGTAGGCGGCGTGGACTTCTCCGTGCTTCCTCAGGTATCTCGAATCGAGTCTAAGTATAACGTCTTTGGTCTGCCTGACTTTGGTTTCCAAGCAGCGTTCTATAACTTCAAAGATACAACTGGAAACTGGAGTAGTGAGATCTCCCAGCTTTATCTGCGTCAAGCCTTGGCTCATTTGGAGGACCAGACCGCTTATATCAAAGGCCTTTATAAAGGAGCTGCTGTTCCAGACTACGGTCCAATTGGGGTCTCGCCTCCAAGTCCATATACTCCAGCGAATGCCAAGAACAACCCCTATCCTTATAACATCTCAACTGCCGCAAATCTACTGAAAAGCCATGGGTGGAAGGTTGTTGCTAACGGAACTACGGAGTGTGTAAAGCCGGGAACTGCCGCTGGTGACTGCGGCGCTGGCATTCCATTGCATGCGACGATCTCTCCAACGATGTTTTATACGAACTCCCCACCGGTGCTTGGTGAGCAGGCTCAGGCCTTTGCTGCCGCTGCGAAGCAAGTGGGAATCAATATTCAGTTGAATGCCAAGACCTTCAACTTCTTGGTTTCCAACTACTCAGTTGCTGGCGCTCCCGCAAACAACAACAAGTGGGCGATCAACGACTTTGGTGGGTTTAGTGCGTCTGACTATCCAACAACGAACAACATCTTCAATACCGGTGGTTCGTTCAACTTTGGCGGATACTCAAGTGCTACGGCTGATAAGCTGATTAATAACTCAGTGTTCGGCTCGAACCCCCAGGCTGTGTCTCAAGAGGCATCGTACTTGACGCAACAACAGCCAGCCTTGTTTACGCCGGCGTCAGACTTCATATATGCTGTAAGTAAGAGTTTGAGTGCGACAAACGCCGACTCTTTCTCCGGGCTTACGCAGTTCCAACCTTTACCGCAGTACTGGTACTTTACGAAGTAGCGATGCCTTAGGGTTAATCTATAGGTAAGACTTGGCCCGAGCTTTTGAGCTCGGGCCAAGGTGTCTAGTCGAAAGAAAGGAAGCCATCTATTGGCTGGATATCTTTTCCGTCGCTTTGTAACTTCTCTTATCGTTATTGTTGGAATCTCTATGGTGGCCTTCGCAATGTTGCACCTGATATCGAGTTCTCCGGGACGAGCCGTGTTGGGACTTCACGCATCACCTAAAGCAGTAGCCGCCTTCAACAAGGCAAATGGATATGACGATCCTATTGTTATTCAATACTGGCATTATCTTTTACAACTTCTTCAGGGTAACCTAGGTTACTCCTACAAGCTGAATCAGCCAGTTACTAGTGTTCTTGGAGAGAATGTACTCCGTAGCTTATACCTATCCGGTGTCTCTTTGGTTTTAGCGATCCTTATAGCTATCCCACTTGGAATCTATCAGGCCGTGAAGCGGAATCGCCTTGGTGACTACATTGTCACCTCAGGGGCGTTCACCTTGTACTCTATGCCCTCGTTTTTTTTGGGCCTGCTATTGATACAGTCCTTCGCGTTGAGTCTGAAGATCTTTCCGCCGGAAGCAAGCCAATCTGTTTCTGTGATTGGTGTTATAGAAGATCCTCGTGCGATGTTCTTGCCGATATTGAACTTGGTGGCCATACAAGTGGCAGGGTACTCTCAATACATGAGGTCTTCCGCTCTAGATGGGTTAGGTCAAGACTATATTCGCTTGGCAAGAGCTAAAGGACTATCTCAAAGAGCGGTGCTAACTGGCCATCTCCTTAGAAACTCCATACTTCCAATGATTACGCTCATTGGCCTTTCTGTTCCCGCTTTGTTAGCTGGAAACCTGCTGATCGAAACGTTGTTTAACTATCCAGGACTTGGACTTATGTTTTATAATGCTTTGCAAAATGAGGACTATCCAATTCTTTTGTCCTACACACTTATTGCCGGTGTTCTAACCGTTGCGGGCAACTTTATTGCAGACGTGGCTATTACGATCGCTGACCCGAGGGTGAGACTGTCATGATGGATGAGCGGAATACTGAAGGTGTTGAAGAGGCTCCCCTCAACTTAGGTGGTGCGTTAGGTGCCTTTGAGCCGGGTGCTCCTTTGATCGATGGCGGTGACGTTGACTTAGCGGTGACCAGTGGATGGCGCTTGGCGATTCGCTCGTTTGCCGAGAACAAACTAGCTCTCGTTGGACTAGGTATCTTGGTGTTTTTCATACTGTTTTGCTATGTTGGTCCCCACGTGTATTACTCCAATCAGTTATCGGGTAACGTCTTAAACTCTGATCTTCCGCCTGGTCCTGGCCATCCTTTAGGGACCGACAACAACGGGTATGATGAACTAGGGCGTCTAATGGTCGGTGGGCAGGCAGCGCTTGAGATCGGATTTTTTGCTGCACTAATTGCAACGGTCATAGGTAGTTTGTATGGTGCCATCTCGGGCTTGGTCGGTGGAATTTTAGACGGAGTTATGATGCGAGTGGTCGATGTTATCTTATCGATTCCGTATCTGCTAATTGTTCTGATAGTAGCCACAAGATACAGCGGGACGGTTTTGAGCCTGAGTTTGATTTTGGGGCTTTTTGCCTGGCTTGTTCCTGCCCGCTTAATACGAGGTGAAGTTCTTTCCTTGCGAGTGAGGGATTTTGTCTCGGCCGCTAAGGTTATGGGCAGCGGCCGGAGCCGGCTCATTTTTCGACATCTTCTTCCCAACGCGCTTTCTGTGGTGATAGTGAACATTACCTTCCAGGTAGCGGATGCAATTATAGCCATAGCCCTTTTAGGGTTCTTGGGATTTGGTCTTCAGTACCCACATGTGGACTGGGGCGATATGTTATCTACGGCAAACACAGCGCTGGGTAATGGGTACTGGTGGTTGGTTTATCCCGTCGGTATCAGTTTAATTCTCGTGGTTATGGCTTGTAACTTCATTGGTAACGCGCTTAGAGATTCGGTAGATGTTAGATTGCGACGCCGCTAGGGCTATAGAGGAGTAAATTTCTTCGTGACAAGAGTTCTTGAGATTGAGAATCTATCTACTCATATCCAGTTGTCCCGCAGTGTCGTTCAGGCGGTCGGCAATGTAAGCCTTTATATTGAGGCTGGAGAGACACTGGGTCTAGTGGGGGAGTCTGGGTGTGGAAAGTCAATAACGGGGCTGTCGATTATGAACCTTCTTCCGCCAGGTGGCAAAGTGGTTGGTGGGTCTATAAGACTTGAAGGTAAAGAGCTGGTCAATCTGGCTGATGCAGAGATGCGTAAGATTCGTGGAAATGATATCGCTATGATCTTCCAGGACTCCTCAAGCTCATTGAACCCCACAAAGACGATCGGCGACCAAGTGGCTGAACCAACGCTGTTGCATCGTGGTGGCTCAAAAAGGGAGGCCGTAGACCGAGCTATTGAGGTGCTTGATCTAGTGGGTGTGCCAAGAGCCAAGGAGCGGCTTGCGGACTATCCACACCAACTGTCAGGTGGACTTAGGCAACGAGTTATGATTGCGATCGCCCTTACTTGCGATCCTAAAGTACTAATCGCGGACGAGCCGACAACGGCATTAGATGTTACGATCCAAGCTCAAATTCTAAAACTTCTTGACGATCTAAAAGAGAGGTTTGGCATGTCGATCCTACTTATAACCCATGATATGGGAGTAGTGGCAGGTCGGGCAGATCGTGTAAACGTTATGTATGCGGGACGGATGGTCGAAGCGACAGGGACCAAAGAGATATTTTCTCATATGCGGCACCCCTACACCCAAGCACTATTGGCTTCTATTCCTCGTATGGATCAAGATAATACCAAGACTCTCTTTTCGATTCCAGGGATACCCCCTGATCTGACAAATCCGCCGGAGGGATGCAGGTTTGCTCCCAGATGCGCATACACACAGCCTGACTGTCAGAAAAGCGAGCCCTCTTTGAGAGGTGATGATCGTCATGTGGCAGCTTGTTTTCATCCAGTCGAGGATGGCCCCCTTAAGCCCGAGATGATGGTCACTGTATCGCACGGACAAGTGGAGAGGAAAGACGGGAAGAATGAGCCCCCGCTGCTTGAGGTGGTAGACCTTGTTAAGACCTTCCCTGTAACTTCGGGAGCCATTCTGAGACGAAAGGTAGGTAAGGTGCATGCTGTATCTGGAGTCTCACTTACCATAAGGAAAGGCGAGATCTTCGGTCTCGTGGGAGAGTCCGGATGCGGGAAGTCAACTCTTGGTCGAGTGATTGTAGGATTAGAGCGACCTGACTCCGGGAAGATCCTACTCAATGGTGAAGATATCTTCGCTTATAAAGGTCGCACTCTTGCTAAGAAACGCAGGGATCTACAGATGATGTTTCAAGATCCTTATGGTTCTTTAGATCCTAGAATGCGAGTCGCGGCCATATTGCGAGAGCCTCTAAGCATTCAAGGTGTAGAGAGTTCTAAGGAGCAAGAGGCCAGGTCGATTGAGCTGATGCGGGAGGTAGGACTCCCATCTAGGGCCTTAGAGCGTTTCCCCCACGAGTTTTCCGGAGGGCAAAGACAGCGTATTGGGTTAGCACGAGCACTTACCCTGAACCCTAAGTTGATCGTTGCCGATGAACCGGTTAGCGCTTTAGATGTGTCTATACGTTCGCAAGTGTTAAATCTAATGAAACGACTCCAAGTCAGTCATGAGATGGCGTATCTTGTGATCTCCCACGACTTAGCGGTCGTAAAATATCTTGCGGACCGTATCGGCGTTATGTACTTAGGGAAACTCGTGGAGTTGGCTCCCGGTGATGAGATATATTCACGGCCGGTTCATCCGTACACGCAAGGATTGATAAATACCATTCCTCTTCCAGATCCCGAGATAGAAAAGGATAAGAAGAGAGAGGTAATATCGGGCGAACTTCCTAGTCCGATTTCCCCGCCTTCGGGGTGTCGATTTAGAACAAGATGCCCTAGAGCGCAAGAGATATGTGCGCAACAAGAACCGCAACTGAGGGCGTTTGGTGCGTCGCACATGGCAGCATGTCACTTTCCTCTGGTCGAACCATTAGAGAGTGCCACGACAGCATCGGGTCATTCTCAGATCTAGGTCCTATTAAAGATGACGTATTTGGAAAGGTGATAGGGGACCGCCGTAAAGGTGATCCCGAGATGAAAGGTGAATAGGTCTTGAGAAGCTTTGAGCCTAGTGATGTATGGTCCGTAAAAGGTGTTAGTGATCTAGATATCTCACCAGATCAGTCGACACTGGCGTTTGTAGTATCGACGCCGGAGAAAGACAGCGACTCACTTTCGACATCTATCTGGCTGGTGTCAGCTGATGGAAAAGGACAGAGGCGGTTCAGCTATGGGCAGAAAGATTTTCAGCCTAGGTGGTCACCAGATGGAATGTACTTAGCTTTCCTTCGAAATGATGAGGGAAGAGTACAAGTGATGGTCTCGCCCCTCGATGGAGGGGAACCACGGGCTGTAACAACTTCGCCAGAAAGGGTAAGTTACTTTTCATGGTCCCCCGATAGTGCAGCAATTGCCTATGTTGCGAAAACGGGATCTGAAGAGGAAGCAAGTGAGAAAAGCGCCATTGAAAGATCAAAACCCATAGTCTTAGACGATCTGTACAACCGCTTTGACAACATAGGACGTTTTGACGGACATCGCTCCCACATCTTTATCACCGATGTTCGCGACTCAGAGACGGCGAGAGCGTTGACGATGGGTGACTGGGATGACTTTGAACCTGTTTGGTCGCCAGATGGTTTATCTATAGCCTTTACATCAGATAGATCTTCCAGCCGTGGTGTATATCAACGTCGTGATCTGTGGATCGTTGACGTTGATGGAGAACATGAGCCACGACGACTAACTAACGAGATTGGTACGGCTTCTGGCCCTCAGTTTTCTCCTGACGGACGTTTCATCTCGTATGTTGGCCATGAGAATGGACCTGGAGACTCCTCTAAAAACGCGCATCTCATGGTTGTGGCCACCGACGATTCTGGGGATGTCCAGAGTCTGACAGAGACGTTGGATCGACCGGTGTGGGGTTTACAACCAGCGTTAGGTCGCTCCTATACGTGGTATGGCTCCTCTACTACCCTCTATTTCCTGGCTAACGACAGGGGGCGGCAAGGCATTTTCCGTGTCTCTCTTTCAGATGAATGCCCTAAACCAGAGATGGTTATGATGGATGATCTGCAGATCATGACGGTAGTTGCGAGCAGCAGCGACCTTTTCTTTGTAGGTGTATGGCCTTCGACCTTTGTGGAGGTCAGAAGCTGTAAGCTTGACGGATCTGAGCCGAAGACACTGACCTCAATCAACACCGAGCTGGCAGACGAGGTAAAGCTATTTTTACTCAAAGAGACGTCTTATGAAACTAAAGACGGTTTTGACATTCAGTCTTATGTCATCTATCCGTACAACTACCGTGAAGGGATACCGTCACCAACAGTTTTAGAGATTCACGGAGGGCCCCATGGATGGCATCCTCAAGCTTCTATGATGCCACTCTATCAATCCTTAGCGGCCCAAGGCTTTGTCGTTGTTCTTCCTAATCCCCGTGGTAGCCATGGGTTTGGCGAGAAATTCGCCACGGCTTGTGTAGCAGACTGGGGTGGAGGGGATTACGAAGACCTTATGGGAACCGTTGACCTGTTGGTGGAACAAAAGATAGCTGATCCAGATCGTCTTTATGTGGCGGGATACTCCTATGGCGGATATATGACCACTTGGACCGTGGGTCACACCTCAAGGTTCAAAGCGTCTTGTATCTCAGCGCCGGTCTCGAACCTAGTGTCGATGTACGGAACGACAGATATACCCCACTTCAATGCTTTTGAGTCAGGAGGTACACCGTGGGACAATCCGCACTACTATATGGAACACTCACCGATAACGTATCTCCCTAACGTGACAACTCCGGTCCAGGTGCTGCACTGGGAGGGAGATCTGAGGTGTCCCGTTGGACAAGGTGAAGAGATATTTCAGGGCTTGTTGGCTCTAGGCAAAAAGTCGAGGATGATCAGATATCCAGGTGGATTTCATATTCTGAGGACTCCGTCGCAGATGGAGGACTTTGTGAACAGGCACCTAGGTTGGTTTGACGAACACCTGTGATGTGAGGTCTCTGACTGTTTCGATCATTGTATAAAGATCCGTTGACCTGACTTTGTATTGTGGGAAAGAAGTGGTTTTTAACGAAAGCATTTTATCTGACGCGTGGGTTTAGTTGGAAAGGGTTGGCGAGTAAAGAGTTGAACGAGATATCAGGCGATGTAGTTATAAGAGGGGCACGAATTGTAACCGTCGAAGACAAGGTGCTGGAGAAAGGTTCAGTCGTCATTTCAGGTGGAGTCATTGAAGCGGTCGTTGACTCTGTGGAGGTTGCACCGACGGGATATCAGATTGTAGACGCAGATGGGAAATGGGTGCTTCCTGGTTTTATCGACGCGCATACCCACGTCGGAATCCATGAGGAAGCGAACGGCTGGGCAGGAAATGATACCAATGAGATGACTGATCCGAACACAGCGCACGTGCGCGCATTAGACGCTATAAACCCTTATGATATTGCCTTTCGTGAAGCGATCGAAGGTGGCGTTTTGGTCGTAAATGTCAATCCTGGGTCTGGTAATCCAATAGGCGGCCAAACCGTAGCACTAAGATGTTTTGGAACTGTTGTCGATGACATGGTGCTTCGTAGCCCAAGTGGACTGAAGTCAGCATTGGGTGAAAATCCAAAGAGAGTCTATGGTGACAAGAAACAGACTCCGAGTACTCGTCTTGGAACGGCTGCTGTTATTCGTTCTGCATTTGCTCAAACTCAAAACCACCTCGCAAAATTGGCTGAGTCCGAAGGGGATAGCGGCAACGGCACGCCAATAGAAAGGGACCTAAAGCTTGAGTCTTTGGCAATGGTGCTTAGATGTGAGATTCCCTGGAGGCAGCACTCCCATCGCGCTGACGATATCATGACGGCAGTTCGTATCGCTGATGAGTTTGGTTATGAACTGGTTATTGACCATGGAACTGAGGCCCACCTTGTGGCGGACCGGCTAGCGGCCAGAGGTATTCCCGTGATAATTGGCCCTCTTTTTACGTCACGATCTAAGGTGGAACTGCTGAATCGATCCTTGAAGAATCCTGGAAGGTTGGCTGCCCAAGGGGTCACGATTGCCCTTACGACCGACCATCCTGTTGTTCCAGTTCACTTTTTGGTGTATCAGGCCGCGTTGGCGGTAAAAGAGGGATTAGACCCAAAGGTAGCTTTAGAGGCTTTGACTATAAATCCAGCGAGAATCCTCGGAGTTGACGATAGGGTTGGTTCGTTAAAACTTGGAAAGGACGCCGATCTTTGCATCTGGTCGGGAGATCCTTTGGACGTTATGCAACGGGTAGAGGTCGCATTTTCTAGAGGGCGACATATCTACTCGTATGACTATGAGGAGTCGCAAGGAGTGTTTGCGAACCACTAATGGTCTTTATCTAAACGCTGCCAAGAAGGAGAGATCCCGTTATGACTCGCTACATAATAGAATCCACGCCAGAGACGGTAACCGATGTCTTTAGTGCTGAGCGTGATCCTGTTCTTTCGATTAGCTCTGGAGACGAGTTGGTGGTTAGTACTTTAGACGCGTCAGGTTCATTGACGCGACACGCGTATCCAGGGGAGAAGGTGGAGACGATGATACCTGGGCGCCGAGGTCATTGTTTAGTTGGCCCTATCCATATAAGAGAGGCCCAAGTTGGTACAGTTCTCGCGGTAACGTTTGAGTCACTACTCCCTCATACTTGGGGCTGGACGGCGGCCGCGGTCTTGGATAACGATCTCAATAGGAGACTAGGGGTACTAGATGAGGGACCGAGGTGGTTACTTTGGTCGATTGACTCTGAGACGAATACGGCAACAAACCAATTTGGAATATTGAGAAGACTTGCGCCCTTCTTGGGGGTGGTTGGACTCCCACCTGATAGCGAAGGAGAGCACTCTACGATCCCTCCTCGAACTCAAGGAGGTGGCAATATTGACTGTAAGGAGTTGGTTGCGGGTTCGACTTTGTATATCCCTGTGACGGTACCTGGCGCAATGCTGTGTCTTGGTGATGGCCATGGGGCACAAGGGGATGGTGAGGTAAGTGGTACTGCCATTGAGTGTGCTATGACTAGCCACATTCGTGTCGAGGTGCTAGAGCAGGCGCCCCTAGATGCAATATGTGCTGATACACCAAAGGGGCGCATTACATTTGGCTTTGATCCTAACCTTAACGTAGCTATGGGAGACGCACTTTCGAATATGGTAACGTGGATGCAGGGTATTTTTGGTCTAAAGCGTGGTGACGCGCTTGCACTTGGAAGTTCAATTGTGGACCTTCATGTTACACAGGTGGCAAATCAGAGTTATGGCGTGCACGCCATATTGGATGAGAGTCTTCTTGGCTAGCGCTTGTTGGATCTTAGAACTTTACTTCGAGGTTCCAACATCCATTCAGCAACTTTCGACACGTAGTTTCGTCATTTGATTAGTCAATAGTGTAGGAGGTACCTTTTGTGTGTCACAACCTTGGAGATTGCCACGAAAAGCGTCTGTATAACCCTTGGCCAGATCGAATGTTCGGCCAATAAACACACACTCCCAGTTCAGAATGTAGGTAGCTTTGTTTTGGGCACTACATTTAGGCAAGAGTCCCATGGGATCTCCTAAGTGAACCAGTAACTCCAAAGTGAAGGTAACGGCCTTCATTTGCTAGGATCGAACAAGTCCAAAGGAGATAAGGTACCCTGAGTCGACAAACCTTCGATCTAAGGCGCTTAGGCTCAAGTGATCAAGGTTTACTCTTTATGGGCCTACTGCATGGAGCGGAAGTTGGGGTTTTAGGGAAAAATACGCAAATCCAGTGCGCCTTCGGTACTAAACCATTGCGAACTGGATCTGACTCTAAAATTTTGTCTCCCGAACGTCTAACTCCGACCCTTAGGTAGATTGACATGTTCGAAAGTACAAATGCTTGTACTTACCTTTTTGGTATCAGACTACCCTTACGTTCTTCGCTTCATCGCCTTTATTACCAGGTGCGATGTCGAACTCGACCTCTTGACCTACCTCAAGAGTCTTATATCCCGTGCCAACGATGTTGGTGTGGTGTACAAAGACATCGGCCTCACCGTCTCTGCTGATGAAACCGTATCCCTTGTCGGAGTTGAAGAACTTAACTGCTCCCTTTGCCACTTTTTATATCTCTTCTCTTTCAATTCGTAGCTCTACTTGTTGAGCTACGACTATTACATTACTCGATTAACTGTAAATGACGGCACTAAAGTACTTCATCTCCGAGTCGCCTTTGGACTCTAGGATGCGCTTTACTCTCACTGACGAGTTCTTGGGCAGTTAGATCTACTGGATTTAGACACTTAGCCTTGGTATCGCCGTGTTTTAGACGTGGGAGTTAAGGAGGTGGATATGAGATTAGATTGGATGATGAGTTCTCCCCACTAAAGTAGTCATTCGCTCTTCGAACTCCTCTTTCGATATAAGTCCCTCGGCAAAGCGTCGCTTTAGAATGTCTTCGGGGTGCTCTTGCTGAGGCAAGGCCCGTCCAGCAGCGATCTTGTCATTGGTAAATCTTCTATAAAGAAAAGCACCAAACAGAACGGCGGTTCCAATTAATAAGAGGTTCAAGATCATAGGGAGTATAAAGTACGCACCCGTGTTAAATTCGTGAACTCTTGCAAACTGATCGAATGGCATGTGCAATCTCCTCTGTATCTCTTCCTAAGTAATACTTCTACCTCATCATTCTGAGAAGAAGCCTTGAAGAGTCTTAAGAGTAAAGCTATAGTACGATATATCGAGAGATTCCTTGACTCGCTCCTTAAGTTCAGGAAGGCGTTCCATAAACCGAGCGTCAGGTGGAGCAAAACCAAGTTTTCGGTAGACGTCGTGAGCATCTCTTGTGTGCAACATCCAGCGTAGTCGTCGGTGATCAGAACCGTCGATTACGAACCGAACGATCTCGCAGATAAACCTTGGTTTCGATGTTGCTCAAGTACGAATACATCGGCAAGATAGGCGATGGCAACGTCATGAGAGACAGTTCGGCTAAAACCACAAAGAGTCGATGACTCTAAGTCGTACGCGGCTGTGAAGTGCCATGCGGTTTCTATCTGACGTTCAACGTCTTTTTGACTTTACCAAGACTCAAACACGCTTTAGTCAAAAGAAACCTCCAAATCGCCTTTGTGTCAAGCCGATCTTGGTCGTCGTTCAGATCTTGCATGAAACAAGAGTCGGGAGTAGCAACGATGTTTCACTGCAATGAAGAAGCCGCGCTAAGGTACCTACACAGATGTGATCACTTTGGAAGTCGTCAGCATCTCAGCATGTCATACAAAAACTAAGGTTTTCTTGAGGCTTTCGCCTTGGAACTGGACGGCCCTTTGGTTGCGGTCCACTTCACATGTGAGAATACTACATCGATCTATAGATACTATCGTGCGGAAGAGTACGTTGGAGATCGCGTATCAAATCAGATCGATTCGTAACACGTCCCGGACCCATCTGATTGCTCGTAATTCTCAAGCCGATGCAAGGCATTGACCGTTAATTTACCGCGACTCTAAAGCTGTTTTTGTCGATACCCGATCTGCATGTGTGTAGACGTTA
The DNA here is from genome assembly GCA_021833085.1 of Actinomycetes bacterium. The sequence continues at coordinate 22,200 of JAKBGL010000001.1, forward strand.
AAAGATCCTCCTCGCAAGAATCCAACGAGAGTAATGCCCTTGTCGGCTGCAAGGTCGATCGCCAACGAAGTAGGTGCTGAGACAGACGCTACCACTCCAATTTGAGCGACCATCGCCTTTTGTAAAATCTCAAAGCCTGCTCTTCCAGACACTACCATTACGGCAACCTTTGACAAAAGTCCATTTAGCAAAAGATATCCAACAGCTTTATCAACCGCGTTATGTCGACCTACATCCTCCCTAACTGCTAATCTCCGAGCCTGAAGGTCAAACATCCCGGCAGCGTGTACACCGCCTGTAGCGTCAAAGTACCTCTGTTCGCTCCTCATCGCATCGACCAAAGTGAGGAGGTAATCAGCATCAACGCTGTAGTTAGCTACAACCTTTTTCCCCAGCGTTATTTGATCATCAAGACTACTTTTCCCGCATACCCCGCATGCACTACTTGCAATCATGGTTCTTCCCAACCGTTCTACCTCACGCCTTACCTCACGAAGGTGAACAACCATGACGTTATAGTCTTGGCCATCGGGACCGTTGCAGCTATACCGCAACTCAGCAATATCCCTCCGATTCTCTATAAATCCCTCTGCATACAGTAAACCTGTCACCAACTCAAAGTCATTTCCTGGAGTTCGCATGGTCACACTAAAAGGCGAGATATAGCCTCCTTGGGAGATATGAATCTCCAAAGGCTCTTCCCCCACCACCTCATCAAATCGCTGAGAGAAGCCGTCTCTAAAAACCTTTACGGGTCGCTTGGACTTGGGTCCGGATCTCGCGCTAAACATGAGAGTCTGCGCGTATCTCTATCCGGCCAAGTTCATATAGCAGTTCTACCAGCAAGAAGATGCCTCGTCGAACCTCAGATGAATTTAGTCGTTTCAATACCGAAAGATAAGAAGGAGTAACCATACCTGCTTCTATGGGTGTTTTACTCAATAAACGAGAAAGTATTCGATCAACCTTTGCAACGTCTATCTTTCCAACAGCAGTCAACAACAGCGCTATATCCCTTATCTTCTCCCGTCCAGATTCAGTGTCGAGTCGCTCCAAAAGATAAGTAACTGGTACCGAAGCACTCTCCAATAGAAGTTGAATCTTGTCTAAGGTCCCTCTCTCGGAGAGTTCATCCAGCAGTGCTGTCAGCTTCGTATTACCATCCGATCCAAAAGAACTGGACTGGGGCTTGTATAGCAATGCCTTTGCCACCTCTACCACTCTCTCTTTCGTCTCGCCGGTGGCTCCAAATAGTCGCCACGTAACCACTTGTTTTCCACCATTACGCCAGAGTTTGGCGTACGCTTCCCAAAACGAAAGTTATTCTTTGGCAATGGTGACCGGCCCTCTTTCTCAACTACCTCCAACTTTACAGCAAGTTCTTTATACGCAGGTGTATGGGTAGCTACATCAGCACTCGACGATGTCAACATATTGATAGCCTCCTCATTCGAAGAGCTATTCATCGGCATGTAGAGTTGATTATCCTTCACGCGGTCGGTGACTAGTGCGCGCACCTTAACCGATCCTCGTCGAGATACAAGGCGCACTAAGGTTCCATCTTTTATTCCTCGCTCCTCTGCGAGTCCAACTGGCACTTCAACAAAAGTGGAGGGAGTGCGGTCTTTGATACCTTGGGTCTTATAAGTCATATTACCCTCATGAAGGTGTTCTAGGAGGCGTCCGTTATTTAGGTGGAGATCGTACTCTAGATCAGCCTCCTCACTAACGCCTTCGAAGACAAGAGGCCAGAATCGCGCCTTTTTATCTTCGAACCCAAAGCCATTTAAAAACAGAGTCGGCGTATCACCACCATAGGCATCCACAGGCCACTGTAACGAGTTAAATCCCTCTAATCGGTCGTAGCTCACACCCGCAAAGATCGGAGTAACTCTAGCAACTTCAGCCATCACATCTTGCGGTTTGTCATAGCTCCATTGCGCCGACAAAGTATTAGCCACATCACATATGATACGCCAATCCGGTCTACTTTGTTCTAATGGAGGGAACACTTCATTTATCTTTTGAATCCTTCTCTCAGTGTTAGTAAAGGTACCTTCCTTCTCTAATGACGGAGAGGCGGGGAAAATAACATCTGCATATGCCGCGGTATTTGAGAAAAAAATATCTTGTACAACAAACAGGTCAAGCTTCTCAAACGCTCCACGAACATACGATGCGTTGGAGTCCACAATCCCCATATCTTCTCCGATTAAATAGAGGCCTCGCAGCTTGCCTTCATAGATAGCATCGACCATCTCATGATTGTCTAGCCCTTTGGACGTCGGGAGAGTAACTCCCCACTCGTCTTCAAAGCGTTTCCTAGTACCTTGGTCTTCAATAGATTGATACCCTGAAAGGTAGTCTGGCATCGAGCCAAAATCTGAAGCTCCTTGAACGTTGTTGTGACCTCTAAGCGGATACGCTCCGCATCCTGGCTTTCCATAGTTACCTGTAAGTAAAAGTAGGTTAGATATAGCCGTCGAAGTATCAGAACCTTTTTGGTGTTGAGTCACACCCATAGCCCAAAGCACCGCAATAGATCGAGCCTCCGCAACCATCTCTGCTAGCTCAACAATTACCTCTTTTTTGAGCCCGCATATTTCACTTGCGTACTCAAGGGTAAAAGGATCTAAAGAAGCTAAGTACTCCTCTATCTGAGTCGTCTTCTCGGCGACAAACCCCTTGTCATACCTGTCCAAATCCACTATGTATTTCGCCACTGCACTTAGAAGAACCATATCTGTACCAGGTTTTGGTGATATAAATAGATCAGCACGCTTAGCCATCTCGTGCTTTCGAAGATCAACTACCACGAGCTTTTGGCCATGGAGCTTGTGGGCTCGTTTCACCCTCGTAGCGATAACTGGATGGCTCTCGGCAGTATTGGAACCGATTATCAGAACAAGCCCGGCACTAGCAATATCAGTGATCGATCCAGAGTCTCCACCTACACCAACGGTTCGGAAAAGCCCCAAAGTAGCGGGAGATTGACAGTAACGCGAGCAGTTATCTATGTTATTGGTACCTACCACTGCTCGCGCCACCTTCTGCATCAAAAAACTCTCTTCATTCGTGCACTTAGACGAAGAGATGAAGTCAAGGGAATCCGGCCCAGACTCAGATTTTATCTCACTTGTGCGTCGAGCGACAAAGGCTAGCGCCTCGTCCCACGATGTTTCAACAAATCGATCTCCATCCCGTACAAGTGGCGTCGTTATCCTCTCAGCAGAGTTCGCGTACTGCCAACCGAACTTACCCTTCACACATGTAGAGACCTGGTTTGCAGGACCATCTAACGTCGGCTCAACCTTTAAGATTTTTCGACCTTTCGTCCATATCTCAAATGAACAACCGACGCCACAGTACGTACAGACAGTTTTCGTCCTATTGATCTGTACTTCACGGATCTTTGACTCCGCTTCGGAAAGCGATAGCGGGGCCTTGAGCCCCAAGGCTGGCTCTAACGCTTTAGTAAGTGAGACCAGAGGCTTTTTAATCTCGTCAGCCATATTGGTGAGGAGGCCGGCCTCCTTGAGCATCGACTTCTCTATTAAAGCGTTGCACGGGCAAACGGTAACGCAATGTCCGCAGCCTACACAACTTGACGATCGAGCGTTCACTCCCCCATCCCATAAAACCCTGGACTGGTCGAGAGACCAGTCAATACTGGGTGTCTCATTAACCTGAAGGTTTTGACACGCTTCGACACAACGTCCACTGAGAATACATTGATCGGGGTCGTAACGGTAAAACCGGTGACTGGCGTCAACACTGTATCCCTTAGACCTGTGTGGGTATGCCTGCTCTGTTATGCCCATCATCGAAAACGTACTGTGGACTACACAGTTCCCGTTGTTATTCTCACAGATAATACAGTAGAGAACGTGGTTCTCCAGAATACATTGCATTCCTTCTTCCCTAGCTGACACTGCCAGGGTGGCTTGAATTCTTACGTCTTCGAAACCTTCTACTTTGTAATCACAGGCCCTTTTGAGTTCCGAGTTCACCTCGACGAAACATGTATCACATGTTTTAATTAGACCCGACAACTCGTTGTAACAGATACCTGGAAGGTCAATATCGTGTCGCCTGAGCACATCGATAAGGTCTTCACCGACTCTAGTTTCGAACTCTTTGTTCTAAACGGTAATCTTCGTCGTCCCAAACACAGCAGATCTCCTCTTCAAGGTGGACAGTCCCTCTGAAAGAGCCAAACATTATTGAGTCTAATTTAGCCTCTTTGAACGACACATCTCTAGAGTGGTTCGCTTACGGACCCATGAGACGAGCGATAACGATGTAGATACTCCATGGGAGTATCTACATCTATGAATGCCTCGGAAACCAGATTAGGCTCCGCATCGACGTCAAGATAGACCATGTCGTCTGCCGCTTCAAAGAGCTGCGACCATTTGGAGCTAGGAAACTCTTTTTTCGCAAGGATTTGGTTAACTCCAAATGCAGAGATAAAACTACAGCTGTACTGAGGTCGACCTGACACGATCGGAACGACCGTACAGCCGCTAGACAGAACCACTAAAGACTCTAATGCAGATGCGTCGATCGATGGAAGATCACAAGCCAACACAAAGATACCATCAAACGTCCGGTACGAAGTTACAGCTCGCAGACCCGCAACGCTTGCAACGAGGGGTCCTCTGTGACTATTTTCGTCCGGAACGTGGTGATAGCCGGAGTAATTACCCCCAACCTCTACAATGCAACTTGCAACACGAGACGCGGCTTCCGCCACGATGTCAACTAGCATCTTTCCCGAAGGAGTAAGCAGTAACGCCTTATCTTGGCCCATCCGGGAACTAAGGCCACCGCTCAGAATAACTGCGCCATAGTCATTATTGATCACAGATTTCTCTCGGATCCGCTACTCATCAACGACCCCAGAAACGATCTCAAGGGCATCTTTGGGAGAGATTCCGGCCTTGGCTGAGAGCCAACAGACAATCGGAGCCATCTTCCTTTCGCTCGAGTGCGCAGAGACTGACGCAATCGATAACACCGTTGAGATATCTTCATCACTGGGTGGAACTGTACCAAACGCTTGCGCTACTTTACTTAAAAACTCATCAGATTCCATCTGCCTAATCGTATCTTTTGCAACACAAAACTCAACCGATATTTAGACATTTGGCCTTAGTGATACTCTTGGCAAGATACACTAACTCAATGGCCACACGCATCCATTGAGTTAGCACGCTCCTCAAAGCTTGTCATAGACTCAGGTCACCTCTTCCCTGCTTGACGAAGAAGAGCAAGTCAAATCTAAAACACTTCAAACATCAAGAGATACTAAAATGTCAAAATCACTAAGCAAAGAAACGCGTGCGCTGTTAACGGCACGCGCTTTATCAATGGTCGGTTCAAGCGCGCTACCGATCGCTTTCACTTTCGCTATCTTAAGGAGCGGTGGTAACGCCCTTGAAGTTGGTATCGTCCTCGGATTAGCTGACCTTCCTTTTGTTTTACTACTACTTGTAGGAGGTGTGATCGCCGACAGACACGAACGACGCCTTATCGCTTTAATGTCAGACATAGTAAGAGCAGCCGTCGCTCTCATAGCCGCTTGCATGATTCTCCTTCATCTCAACACAATTCTGTACCTGTCGGTCTTAGCCATAATTTGGGGTTCAGCACGGGCATTTTTTATTCCTACCGTTACTGGACTCATACCTGAGATAACGCCAGTTGATCAGCTTCACAAAACCAACAGTTTGGTTGGAGCATCGGTTTCTTTGGGTACTTTAGTTGGACCGGCTCTTGGCGGTCTTATCGTCGCCTCCATCGGTCCAGGCGAGGGAGCTCTCTTTGCAACCTTGTCATATATCGGATCTTCAATCTATCTCTCACGAATCCGCCCATCTGACCTTCCCGAAAAGGAGTTCGTACCACCCATCGCTCAAGGATCGTTCCTAAGTGAAATAAAAGAGGGTTATCAGGCAGTTCGCTCGAGATCATGGGCGTTTTGGACAATCATAATCTTTGGAGTAATGCACCTAAGTACGTTCGGTCCCTTGTTCGTCGTCGGTCCAGTCATCGCTGCTGACCATTTAGGTGGCGCGGCAGCTTGGGGCTACATAGTTGCCGCAGATGGTGGTGGTGCAATCGTTGGATCTCTCGTCGCCATGAGACGTCCGCCAAAGCGACCACTATACATTGCAAGTATCCTCATGCTTTTAGGTGTACCGGGTTTTATTTTGTTAGCCTTCCATGTAGATCTGACACTAATTCTTGGAAGTTTCGCTATCTTTGGCGTTGCTACAGGGTACTTCGGATCCGTATGGGATACTCTTTTGCAAAAGAGCTATCCCATAGATCAAATCTCTAAAGTTAGTTCCTATGACTACATGGGTTCTACTTCACTTCTTCCTCTCGGCGAAGCACTTGGCGGAGGAGTCGCGGGTGTAATAGGCAACTCCATGGTTATGATAATCGGGGGTATTGCGCTTTTTTTTCTATCCGCAACCCTTGTCCTCATGCCTTCGGTGCGAAATGCACTACCGCCGCATCCTGCTGATATTGCATAAATTTCCAGCATTAGACAGTTTTTTATAGACACAACATCACACAAGTGGCCGACATTACCTACTGTTTAGGTATATACTTCAATACGTCTAGGAGATTTCTAGCGGATAGCCAAGGTAAGGCGACCTCAAGGATAACTCAAGGAGGAAAAGGGTCGCGTGCTGTAATGCTGTCCTAGACACCAACAAACTATGACAACATCTGGGTATTATTTGCTTGATGATTTTCAGCGACAGTTTCTATATTCCCTGATTAGGAGAATAGCGGCTGCGGCTCTAGCGGCAGCTGTATTCTTTGCAGGGATCTCTTATCTGAACACGAAAATTTCATCTGCATCTCCAAGTAAGTCTTCACTGCAACAAGAAGCTGATCAGCTCTCCGCTGAAATACTGGCGCAAAGCTCCCAGCTTCACGAACTCGTTGTGGAACAAGCCGCGGCGCAACAGAATCTCGCTCAAGCTGAACAAGCCGTCGCCCAGTCGCAGGCTCTCTTGGGTTCCGACGAAGCCACATTGAGAGCGGCTGAAAGCAAGCTCTCCGCCGCTGCGGTAAATGAGTTTGTAGATCAGATCGGAACTCAAAGTACTGAGAGTTTCTTCAACTCATCGATGCAGAATGCACTCTTGAAGTCAGACTTTGCAAGTGTGGCTACCACAAACATCTCTGACTATCTGATGCAAGTAAAGATAGATCAAGCACAGGTACAGACTGCACAGACTGTCCTTGAATCAAATCTCTCTCAAGCGCAAAGCGCTCTGAGTGCCGTAGATGCAAACAAGTCTTATATCGCCTCCCAAATATCGAGCGAACAAAGCACACTCTCTTCCATCAAAGGTCAGATAGAAAATCTCGTACAACAAGCGCTGCAAGCACAACTTGCACAGCAAGCATCACTCAAAAAGGCTGCTGCACAACGCAGCGCATCTGGTCAAGGGCTGCCTAGTGCAAACGGGATAAAGAGTGTGATCGCAGATGCAGGTGTTGGAAGTGGCTGGGGGGCAGTTCCCGCTCCTCTCGATAGCGCCACCTTGGCCGCTCTTCGAGGGTGCGAGTCAGGAGGGAACTATCAAGACAACACTGGCAATGGATACTACGGTGCTTATCAGTTCTCGATATCTACCTGGCATGCTCTCGGGTATTCGGGACTTCCAAACCAGTCTCCTCCGTCGGTTCAAGACCAGGCCGCATCAATTCTAGAGCAACGAGCCGGCTGGGGTCAGTGGCCCGCATGCTCAATGATGTTGGGATTTATCTGATTAACCTTAGGTAGGAGTTCACCTAAAGAGCTCGAACTCCCCGTGTCAAAAGATAAGATCACCTTCTGTGTCTATCATTGTTCCAAATATACTTTCTAACATCACATCAGAGTTCCCCGATCAAGAAATTGAAGTATGGGACTACTCACCCGAATCTATCAACGCCCCTTCAAAAGATCGCTGCACCTTTTATGTTCCTACGTATATGTCTGGAAGACGAGCAATTGAGGTCTCGAAAGAGATGCCGAACCTAGAGGTAATCCAACTACTAACTGCTGGGGTTGATGGGGTCCGCTCCCTTATGGCTGAGAACGTCACCCTTTGCAACGCCAAAGGCGTTCACGACGCATCCACCGCCGAGCTTACCGTTGCATTGGCCCTCAATGCCCGTCGAGGACTCGCCAACTTTCATAAGAATCAACTCTCTCAACTTTGGATTTCCGAGAGCTATCCTTCTCTCGCTGACTCAAAAGTTCTTATAGTAGGCTACGGGTCTATCGGTCGCGCCGTAGAACAACGCCTCTTACCCTTTGAAGTAGAGATCACTAGAGTCTCAAGAAAAAAACACGATGACACACATCCAATGGAAGATCTGCCAGGTCTTCTCGGTGATGCCGACATAGTAATTCTGCTGGTACCTTTAACCTCCGAAACTAGAGGTTTTTTCAATGACAAAATGTTTAGTGCAATGAAAGACGGGGCCATCCTTATCAATGTCGCAAGAGGACAGGTGGTTGACACAGACGACCTCGTAAACGCTCTCAAGAGTCGCAACATCTTTGCCGCCTTAGACGTAGTCGATCCGGAACCGCTACCAATCGACCATGTACTTTGGCAACTCGACAACTGTATCATTACTCCCCATGTAGGTGGAAACAGCACAGCATTTTTCCGTAGAGCTCACCGACTCGTGGTTAGCAATCTCAAACGGTACATACAAGGCCACCCCCTCCTAAACGTAATTTCCGGAGAGTACTAATCGCTAAGAACAAAGTGGCGACATGGTCATGACCGCTATTGAAGTGACAACCCATATCCAATCAAACCAAAATGCGAGGAGCCGATCCAAAATAGATACGAGAAGAGACCAGATATTGGAAGAAAACGCACTTATAAGTGGCTCGAAGTCGAGGGACTCGTTCATTAAGGCAGTCTTTCGCGTCTAAACGGCCAATCAAGATATCTATGATTAAACCTCTCGGCACTTTAAACAGTCCAAGATCCAAATTGTCCGACCTTCAGTAGAATACACCCATGGTCACGATAGTAACGATATGTGGAACGAGCTTTCTAACCAACACAGCAAGAGAAAACGGGTTCAACCTAGCCCTCGTTACCAGAAACGCTAACGTCAAAACTGAGAACGAAGTCCCTATTGAAGAGCGAAAACAGATATGCGAACTTCTACGATCCTTGGACACGTCCTTAAAGTTCACCTCATACAGCAGACTATCAGCAGAGATAAACAGTCTGGTAGCCTACTACAAGAGCACCAATGGGACCTTTAAGAGCGATCGTCATATTTTAATCGCGACGGACACCTGGTTGGGCAAGATAACCGCGCAAAAACTAGAAGACATTCTAAAGATCGCCGGTGTAGACAAAGTGTCTGTTGAAACCATTCTTGGACTCAGAACCAACGACTCCAAAGAGTTTCGAGAGGGTTGTTCACAGTTACTAACTACGCTGTACAATCTCAACAACGAAGCTAGTAGCAAGCAAGGATCTCTCGTTTTGAATTTAACAGGAGGGTTTAAGGCGGTATTGATGACCCTACAAAGCTTTGCGATGATGTACTCCATTCCATCTTTTAATCTCTTTGAATCCAATTCAGAACTACTATGGCTTCCACAGCTACCATTCAAATTTGATACTCGCGAGTTCGTATCTAATCATCTCAAGGAGTTTCGCCTACTGAACATTAATTTGTTCAAGGAACAGATACCATCTACGCTTGAATTTGCAATACTGTCTACGAACGACGACCAACACATGCTCTCCGAATGGGGAGAGCTTCTATGGGCAGTCGAACAACCAAACCTTTATCGAACAAAGCTCTACGAACCCCCTGTCGACTTCATCAAATTCGCCCCTGGATTTCAAGAACAGGCAGAGGAGTTTGCCCGTACTAGCAACAAGCTCGAAGAGCTGAATAAAAAGATCGACACCATAGTCAAGTTGATCGCTTCACACAGCAGCGGGGAGTCCTTTAACCTAGAGGGAACAACGATCAAGCAAATCAAGGGTAAGGCAACCAAGGCACCTGATATAAGCACGCATGAAATCTATGCATCCAACGACGATGCCACTCGAATTTACTGCCATAAAGACGGACCGCACTGGGTACTTGACCGTTTGGACAAGCATCTATAGAAAGGATAAAAGTCCAAATAGATCCTTTATCGGAACCTACAGCTTTGAACGCACTAAGATGGCACTTCCCTTTGCATCAAGAGACGCTCTTGAACCGGGCGCAACAATATCGATATCGGATGAACCTTGAATGATAGTAAAGGTAGACCCTTCTTTTTGTACCCTGATTCTAACGTTCGACCCCAAAAAGGTTACATCTGACACTAGATATTCACCCTCAAGGTCTCCCTTTACTGTTATCGCTTCAGGTCTCACTAATATCTCTGCCCGGTCTCCAGGAGCCGGTGTGCCGGTTCTCCGAACATAAGTAAAGTTGCCCACATTCGGTACGATCGCAACTTTATCGTCTAACACTGTACCGTAAAAGACGTTAACTGTCCCAACAAAGCTTGCCACAAAGTCAGTCTCCGGCGATGAGTAAACCTCAGTTGGTGTACCAAACTGTTCTAGGTTGCCGTTATTCATTACAGCAACTCGATCGGCTAACGAGAGAGCTTCCTCTTGATCGTGAGTAACAAAAAAGGTTGTAATACCTACTTCACGTTGGAGCTGTTTAATTTGCTCTCGAAGATTAGCTCTCACCTTTGCATCAAGGGCAGATAGCGGCTCATCTAATAAAAGCACCTCTGGTTTAATTGCCAACGCTCTCGCAAGAGCAACTCTTTGTTGTTGGCCGCCAGACATCTGATGCGGAAAACGATCAGCCTGCTCGATAAGACCGACCATCTCTAGCATTTCATGGGCTTGCTTACGCCTTTCAGCGCTCGAGAATCCTCTCACTTTGAGGCCAAACTCTACGTTTGCGGCAGAGGTCATGTTAGGGAACAGTGAGTAACTTTGAAACACCATGCCAATCGATCGCTTTGAGGCCGGTAACCTGCTCACGTCTTTACCGCCAATATAGACCGCACCGGAATCAATCTGCTCCAGGCCAGCAAGTGCACGAAGTGCTGTCGTCTTTCCACATCCGGACGGCCCAAGCATTACAACAAACTCCCCCGGGGACGCCGCAAGGTCTAACTCTGAGAGAGCTCTAACGTCGCCGTATGTCCTTGTTACCTTTGATAGACGAACCGATACTCCCTGCACTTTAGCGCCTTGAACACTCACACCAGCGGGAACCGTCTTTGAAGACTCCATCTCCATCACAATAATACAACCTCACAAAAGTAGAACTTAGCCACTCGCACTACTCTGATAACTCGACTAGCTCAGTAACGCTCTGAGAAGACATTAAGACTCCTCCACCACGACGACTCTTCTTGCCAGCTCGCCGAGAAAACACAACAGTAACAATCGACAGAGGAATCCATGTAAACAACAATGCGATCAGCGAGAACGCAATCGCTTCAGACGCCTGAGTCTGACCGATCTGAACCAAATACACAGCAAACGTCGTGAAGCTTAGAAGGGATGCGACAGCAAACTCACCTAGGCAGAATGCGAACGCCAACACAACTACACCCAAGACACCCGACTTTAGGTTCGGGAGCAAGACCCACCACAGTATCTTCCTAAACGGCGCCCCAAGCGACTGCCCAGCCTCGACAAGAGTCTTTATATCAAGCGCTTGTACACCTGAGTCGAGAGTTCTATATGTATAAGGCAGAGCTAAGACCACGTACTCAAGGGCCAGTATCACTGGGGTACCCATAATAATATTAGGCAACGACCCAAAACTCGTAATAACACCCAAGGTTATTACTACCGAAGGTATCACAAGAGGAAGAAGCGACAGTGCTTCCATGACTCTTCGTATTTTGGGTGCCTTCCAATGCACCCACACTGTGGTCGGAATAAGAATTGCTAGGCTTAGGGTCACAGTACCGACACCGATCTTTACGGAAAGAAAGAGCGTCGACCAAAACTGCGGGTCCGATAACAGCTTTGAATAAGCCGAGAAAGAGAATCCGGCACTTGAACCGGTAAATGAAAACCGAGCAGACGAAATCACGGGAACTATAAAAAATAGTCCCACGGCTCCAAGCACTACCGCCCGAAAGACTTTCCCAACTCTTAGAACGTTAGAACCACCGACACCACTTGACTTTGCAGGCACTCCAATCACCGAAGCCATCTAGAAGCCCTTCGTTGAACGAAGCCATACATAATGGCAGCGATTATAACGACACCGATCATACCAGCGCCAAGTGCATTGCCAAGGTGAGCATGTCCGACAAGTACGTTACCTGAGATCAATGATCCGATTTGAATTGGCACAATCGGAATCGTTCCAGAAGTTAGTGCCGCCGCAGTCGCGTAAGCAGCAAACGAATCCGTAAAAAGAACCAAAAAACCTGCTAGCAATGGTGGAGCTAAAAGAGGTCCGCCTATATATCTCCAAAACTGTATACGCGTCGCTCCCAAAGATGCGGCAGCGTCCACCCACTCTTTACGAAGTGCATCGATTGGCGGGATCATGATCAATACCATTAGCGGGATAAGAAAGTACTCATACACGATCGTCAAGCCCAAGACCGAGTATAAAGAAAAACCGTGGTTATAAGGGTTATAACCGATCTTCGTCAGTAGTTCCGTAACTAGTCCAAAGTTGCCCAAAGTAGCAACAAATGAAAAGGCTAAAGGCACACCCCCGGTATTGGCAAACACTCCTGAACCAGCAGTCACCACGGCCCTAAGAGTCCTACCTGGAGACGCCACGATTGCCAGCGCCACTAAGAGTCCCACTACCGTGGATATGACAGCAGAGAAAAGGGACAGCTGAATCGAATTTTTGAACGACTCAAAATATACGCCAGAAAACCCTATTGAAAAGTTGGACAAAGTGAAGTTCCCGTTATCCCCTTTGAATGCGTCCACGACCACAGAGATAGCGGGAATAAGAAGAAAAATTCCGAGATAGACGATAAAGGGCAAAACACCCATAAATCGTCGCCAGTTACCGTATTTTAGGAAACGAACTACAGATCGGGTAGCGCTTCCTTTGATAGGTTCAGAGGTATTGTTACCTCCGAACCCACCTTCGGACTCTCGGTCTTCACCTAGAGAAGAGACAGTCAATTAACTATCCTTGAGCGTTTCCGACTGCATTTGCCCAGTCTGACGCTACCAAGGTCTCGGCTGTGTTCAACTCCGAGGCCGTTGGGAACTGCGGCGTACCAGATACGGGAGGAAGTGCCGCGAGATAAGATTTATTGACACTACCAGAGGCAACCATCTCTGGCAGACGGACTGGACGAGCAAATCCCTTCAACCAAAGATTCTGTCCTGTATTAGAGTACAAAAACTCTTCCCACAGCCGAGCCGCTGCAGGGTCCGGAGCAAACTTCGAGATCGCTTGAGCGTAGTAACCGGCTACCTGGCCGTTCTTAGGAACAATTACCTTCCAGTTGATCTTTGGAGCGACCAACTTACCGTAAGCCACGTTTAGATAGTCCCAGTCAATATTAACCTTTATCTGCCCAGACTCAATTGTCGCCGGGGACGACTGGACCGGAATGTACACACCCATCTTGGCTAGGTTAGAGAAGTAGGTCAGACCTGGTTTGATGTTCGAAAACGAACCACCGTTCGCGAGAGCCGCGGCATACACTGCGCTGAAAGCCGCTGCAGCACCAACCGGATTTCCATCGAGCGCCACAGCACCTTTAAGAGCAGGATTCTCAAGACTACTAAATCCAGTAATTGGAAAGTGGATTACAGACGCATTGTAACCGATCGAAATGTAACCACCGTAATCGTAGTACCAGTCTCCATTCGCAGCCTTTTCATTCGCAGCGATGTCATTCCATGTCGCTACCTTATATGGAGCCAACAGTCCAGCAGTTGCAGCACTTTGCGCAAACGCTGGACCCACATCAATGACATCTGGAGCTCGCGATGAACTCTTCAGCTGCTTGATCGAGTTAATCTCCTCAGCAGAAGAACCATTAGGATTTATATCATTAATCTTTATACCATATTTGGCCTTAAAGGCTGACATAATCTCACCGTAGTTAGCCCAGCCAGGCGGAAGGGCTGTTACATTCAAAACACCTTCCTTCTTAGCCGCCGCTACCAACTGGCTCATTCCTCCGCACGCTGATACAGAGTCACAGGTTGAGTAGTTCACTGACGATGAGCCAGACGACGTACTTGACGATGTAGAACTACCACATGCCGCCATAATAAGGGAACCCGCCGCTACTGCGGCAAAGGGTAAAACTCTCTTCTTAGATTTGAAAGACTTCAACGACAACCTCCGCATTCGGTTCACATAGAACCTTTTCAACAACATAGCACTGTGTAAACTCACAGATACCCGAATTGTACCTTACTTCTCCTAACCTACCAAGAAGTGACTAGATGGTTAATAATTGATACATGCAAGTAAACACAAGAGACACACAGGAAACGTTAATAAATAATTGATATCGCAACCAAATAAGATACCTACAACAGAAAGTAACGCTTCTACAGTGATTAAACAGTCGCGTCGTTTCGACCAAAGTCTTCTCAACCATTTTACCGAACTCGCCAAACTCGTTGAGGAAGACGTCGCATTGTACTTTGGGAGCGATACATCCAACCCACCAGATACTGCATTCACAGCTCTTCCATCGCTACTCAGTTACTACCTCGTCCTAAAGGAAGTTCTAACTCTCAAACGCGTAGAGAACGAAGCACAGATCACAGTTGCACTTGCAGAACTCTTACTAACCGACATAAACCCTGAAGTTGTAACGACCATCTGCAGTAATTTGCACAAAACAAGTACCGCTATAGTCAAAGACGTTGCGGGAAAGATCCTTGACAGATCTGAACATCTTGAAGACCTAGAACTGTGGAGCTTCCCCGAACAGGGGCTACACATGCAGACTGCCGAGCACACACTGGATTCGGGACGAAAACGCTTAGGAAGCTACTACACAACAAGCGTCATTACCACGGAGTCCCTCGAGATGCTCGACCTTTCGACGATCAACCCAGAAGCGCTCCGAGTACTAGACCCAGCCTGTGGTACCGGCAACTTCTTGGTTGCCTTCTATAAAGTCGCTCGTCAACAGGGTTTGGACTCAAGCCTCATAAAACGCTCACTTCATGGTATCGAAATAGACAACGTTGCAGCAAGGCTCTGTCGCGCTCGGCTTATTCTTTTGGAACCCCACACCTTTGTTCCCACCCCCACACAACTTGAGTCACAGATCATCAACGCCGATGCCCTTGGTCATCTCCTCAACTTTCGCATGCTTCAGCAACAAGGAGATAGCAAAGTACATAGACTCACAACAAAGTACAAACTACCCCTGGGAGACTTTTCCCACGTTATCGGAAATCCGCCTTTTATAAATCGCATTCGAGCCGCTAGCTCTGGGGGTAACAACAGTCCGAGCCTACTAACGCAAGAGACAAGAAATCTAATAAAGGCTGCTCCATATACAGATATAAGTGCCATCTTTTTAAATCTTGCTACCTACGCCGTAGCTGATCGAGGATGGATAGTTATGGTACAGCCTGTTTCCTTTCTAGCGGCTAGAGATTCAGAGGCAATCAGGGTTGAACTTCTAAGTAGCACCCAACTTATAGCCGCTATCTTTGATCACTCGAAGAGCTTTTCAGCTGTCGTAGACACCGTTACCTTGGTCTTTTACAAAGAGCCTCCGATGGTCCACCATAAAGTTACCATTAAGGCAATCTCTAAAACAGGAACCATATGTACGGCTGTAACCACCCTATCCGCCAAATCAAGGTCCCTATCACAACTCGCTGCGATAGCGAGTGGTGTGCCACTTCCAGCGCATCTCCCTCAGGGACA
>JAKBGL010000001.1:38136-52668 GCA_021833085.1 Actinomycetes bacterium
ACAAATTAACAATCGAAGATCTATCGATGAACTAGCGTTCTCCACCGCTGACTTTAGAGACCAGTTCTACTACATAAAAGCAAACGTTACAGAAGAGCCGACGCAAGACTCATTAAAAGAAGCGTCTCTAAAGGTCATCACCGTTGGCTCGATAGAACCATCTAAGATCCTTTGGGGAGAGAACCATGTGCGGATAGGTGGGAAGAGGTACCTCCGTCCAATCCTAAACAAAAACGGACTGGATAATCCGAAGATTCTTGAGTGGATTACGAAGCGATCTAGGAGTAAGGTGTTGGTCGCGACTCAGAGCGAAGTAATCGAGTCGGTCGTAGACCTTTCCGCTCAACTCATTGGTTCTGTTCCAGTAATATCAGTAACGCCAAAAAATCAGGACAATATCTTCGCGCTACAGTCAATGCTGTCCTCGTCGACACTCTCAGCAGTTGCAATCGGAAGACATCTTGGCTCTGGACTTTCCCACAAAGCTCTGAAACTATCTGCCTCACAGATTGCAGCCCTCCCACTTCCACCGAATCAAAAACCATGGCACAAAGCGGCTCAAATCCACAGCGACATTGTAAAACACCGAATCAGCGATATAGAGGAGCTTCTTGAGATGCTAAAGGAAGCTGATCGGTATATGCAACACGCTTACGGACTACAGTCTCAAGAGCTGCACATTTGGTGGTACAGTCGGGTGGCACATTATCTACAAAGACACCTAAAAAGTTAGAACTCCTAGCTAACACGTTCCTCACAATATCTTTGCCTCGTAGCAATCACGCCGCGCACACCACCAAAAGGATCTTTTACGTCTCCTAAGTGTCGTGGAATCACGTGAATATGGACATGGTGAACACTCTGTCCAGCCGCAACGCCATCATTTATTCCCAAATTGAAACCGTCCGCACCAGCAGACACAGCATTTCGAGCAACCTCAACTGCTACTTGAAAGAGTTCTTCAGCCAAAGTCGGAGTAAGTTCTAATAGACTCTCGAAGTGATCTCTCGGAACAACCAACCTATGCCCTGGCGTTACTGGATTGATATCCTTTACAACCAGGATACTTTCTCTTCCGCTCTCCGATAACCCCTGAAAGTCAACCTTGCAAAATGGACAAGTGTCTACCCTCTCCAATTTGGTTTCCACGTCATTGAGTCTAAAATCGCTGAAACATCAGCTTCCGTGGTCGTTGGGTTTACAAAACAGAATCGCAAGATCTTCTCGCCATTATGCATGCTAGGCAGAACAAACCCAACCTGATCTCTAAGTGCTGTCTTCGACCAGGCATCGTACTCCGATGCACTCCATCCCTTACGCTTGAACATAACAACAGACAACTCAGGATCCATAACAAGCTCTAGGTAGTCTCGGGAAGATATCTCCTTAGCAGTCCACTTTGCAAGATCAATCGAAGCCTGTACCGCCTTCTCATAAGCGTCGGTTCCGTTTACAGCCAACGAGAACCAAAATGGAAGGCCGCGAGTTCTTCTCGTCAAGTGGTATGCAAATGAGGCCGGATTCCACTCAGGCATGGAGTTTATATCATCTAGATATGCAGCCTCTTGAGTATGAGCCTTGGCGGCAAGAATAGGCTCTTTGTAGATAAGAGCCGCGCAGTCAAAGGGGGCAAAAAGCCATTTGTGTGGATCCACCACAAAGGAATCAGCCTCTTCTACCCCCACATATAACGGTCTTTTTTCTTCCGATAACAGTCCAGCCCCACCGTAAGCTCCATCCACGTGAAACCAAAGTCCATGTTCCTTAGCAAACTCCGAAGCACCTTTGAGATCATCGACCATGCCTGCATTAGTGGTTCCCGCCGTCGCAACCACCGCAAAGACTTGAGAACGCTCCTCATCAGTTAAAGAATTCCACTTTGAATCTAAGGCGCATTTGGTAAGTCGACCCTTATCGTCGCCTTCCGTGACAAAAACATCTACGTCCATCACGTTTGCCGCGGACCTTATCGAGGAGTGTGCCTCAGGCGCGCAAATGATGCTCCAGCGACTCGGGCGACTACCTCGTGTCGTAAACATGTGATGCCTACCCGTATGTAGACCCGAAAGATTCCCTGCCGAACCGCCCGAGACAAAAGTACCACCAGCTCCTTTTGGCATACCGGCGAGTTCGGCCAACCAACTAAGGGCTTCGTTCTCTAGAAATACAGCTCCCGCCGCCTCTAACCAAGAAGTTCCGCAAATCGAAGAAGCCGAAACCACAAGGTCAAATAAGATAGATGCTTTCGTCGGCGCAACCGGAACAAAAGCTAGAAACCTTGGATGATCAGAGGATAAAGTGGCTGGCGCATAAGAATCCACAAACCTCTTTAAGACCTCCTTGCCGCCTAACCCTTCCTTTGTGATGTTGGTAGGATACATTCTTGCAAGTTCTTCGGCCGACTTTGGACCGTCTAAAGGCGGAGGCTGCATTGCGATCCGTTCCATAGCGTAGTTCACAACCTGGTCCGCTAACTCTCTAAGGCTTTGGTCAAGATGGTGCATCTTGTCGTATGACACAAGGATCTCCTATTCATATATGCAAAGAATGTATAAGTCACTTCCACCACTACCACTATAGGGTTGTCGTATTAAACTAAAAGGGTATACATAGTATTAGACATCATAAGAAAGCGTTACAATCGTTCTCTAGTCAGCGATATGAGTGTTGACTAGTTTAGTAACGTACACTCTTTATTCTCAAAGGAACGCATCGAATGCAAAATGAGAACGATCCAACCCAACAAAATGACGAAGAGCTTGAGCAACACGTAAAGTCGCTTGAAACGGGGTTGTTCCAGCTTGCACGATCTCTACGTAAAATACGCGCTGGCGATGAGTCGATGCCGACCTACGCGACAGGTGCGGGATTCTGGGAGTTGGTCCTACTAAAACATGGGCGATCAATGAGGTCTTCAGAGATCGCAGCCTCTTTAGCAATTGACATCTCAACGGTTTCAAGACAGATCAAACAACTCGAACATGTCGGGCTCGTTCAACGCGAACCAGACTCAAACGATGCCCGTGCAGCACTCATCTCACTGACTCCCAGAGGCGAGGATATTGTAGAGCAACTTCTAAAAAAGCGCAAAGACAAGGTGCGTTATGCACTTGAGGGATGGGCTATCGACGATCGCGAGTGCCTCGTCCGCTTGTTAGATAAACTGGTCATAGAATTAGACACCTGCGGAGACGCCTGACCCTGGTCCGCTTTAAAGGTAACGCGTGACAGGACGCTTCGATCTCAGTTAGGCCTTCGGGAGCCACGCACAGACGGTGTTCGTAGGCTTCAGAAACTACAACTCTCCCACAAGTTAGCTTGACGGCTTCGCCTTTCACGGGAGGTTCGCACAGACGCAAAAGACAAGGATCTCCATATTATCGCAACTACATCTATGAGATAATCACGTATAGAACAATCGCAAAGAGATGCTGGTTCATAAGATGCCAACTTTCTTAGTATCTTTTATTGAGGTGCAACACCACGTTTCGATCTTGTCGATCCCCGCTGAAACGTTTAGGAACCAACAATGACGCGTTGTACGCAATCAATCGGTGCCAAGACGCCAAGTCCGCCAAAGAGTCAACCTCGGCGCTTTGGATAGGAACATCGATGTTGCCCATCTCTAGATGAATCTCTAAGTGGCAGTCACCCTCAAGGATCTCCAAGATGCGAAATTGAGAGGGCCAGTCCATGATTGATACCGTTGTCACCTCAAAAAAACCTAGTCTCCGGTCGTATGGCGACAGAGCAGGTATGACTTTATTGATGTGCGTATGACCGCTTAACCACAAAATCACGTTGGGATATCGGTGCAAAAGATCCCGTATTCTGTCCACAGATGCCTCCGCTTTCGCCGGATCTCTAAAGGAGTTAGTCATCTTGGCCAACGGGTGATGTGAGGTTATCACAACGTAGCGATCGACTCCAGAGATGTTCATAACTGGCTTTCCATCTACAATGAATCGACTAGAGCACTCTCTCAATCGTTCTTCCAGCCAGAGCAACTGCTTTTCATCTATTGCACCTTCAGCGTCTCCTGAACAAACCGCAGTATCAAGTGTTATAACTCTCACCCTCTCATTGAGGTCATAAGCAAAGTACGCTACCTGCTGGTCGAGATTCCAATGGGTAAAGCCATGGCCCACTGGACGGCCAGGGGCATTGAGATAAGCCTCAATTACACCGCTCAAGTCGACATGCGTCCGTCTTTCATCTGGATTAACGGAACTTTGAGGTCCATTTAGGTAAAAAGAAGCTGGGTCACGAATAAAGTCCTCGTACAACAAACCGTCTCCAACGGGTCCAATATCTACGGATTTGAAAGAACCGACGGTCACATCTTGTAATGATGACGATACTTTACCGACCCCTTGGGTCAGAACTTCATGATTACCATTACACCCCAACCAAGGCATCTTCAGGCCTTTGCTGACTATCGGACTCATAGCACTTTGCAAAATTCCTTCAACTCGAGGAAACCCAAAGTTATCCTTGAACAGATCGTTACCACCTTCAGGTTGCCAATACTCAGACGATCCAAAACTTTGATCGGCAACAAACTCCATCTCTTCCGAACCGGAAGGAATATCGACGGTACCTCCGCCCAGAAGTGCCGAGACCCACGAGAACTCATTTGATTGAGCGTTATCGATCAGATCACCCGTAGTAAGAACAACGTCCACCTCTCTTCCAGAGATCTCTGAGTGTGGAAGCCTGTTGAGAGTTTGCACGAGTTCATAGACCGTAGCGTAGATAAGAAATTCCTGCGGACGGTATCCCGGAACCAGTCCCCCAAAACGAGGGTCGCCGGCGTAACGATTTACATATTCAAACCTTGAGGGTGACTTTACGTCCGCCAACTGAAAGTCAGTCACATGAACCACACGACACAAAGACTCAAGCGAACTCTGAACATGGCCGTCTCCATACAATTCACTTCTATGAATAACGTCTTCACCCGCGGACAATCTAAGCGCTCTGAAGTCTTGTTTGTAACCTCGCGACAAGATCGCACCGACCTCTATCGACTCCTTCGAAGTAAGTGGGTTTATAGATTCACCAACGCTTCTCTCCAAATGGAACTACCTCCTCTATGGAACCCTCACAGGTATAGATTATGCTCCGCCAAACTAGGGGGCGCTAGTTTGGCGGCCGATATGCTCGGTGCATAACCTTGACTCCGAATCTAGACTCGCAGTCACTTAGCGGCCGATATGCTCGGTGCATAACCTTGACTCCGAATCTAGACTCGCAGTCACTTAGCCGAAGCTAGGGGCACAACTTCGACTGCTAGATACGTTTTAGATGCAAAACATTCCCAAATGCCAAAGAAGAAGTGAACTTATGAAGTCAATTAGACAAACTGTCTACTAACCGAATCGCAGCGGAAAAGTTACCTGCTTCTTAGCCGCCGATGAAAACTATGCTGAGACTAAAGGAGTCCCCATGGATCTCCGATGCAGTAGGTGAGAGGTAAGGCGCATGAAAAGATTTTCGTTCATTCGCACTAAAGAATCACAGAATCGTGGCGAGAGTTACTCTAACTCTGATAAACCTTCAAAGACTACCTTCGTACTCGGAGGCGGCGGAGGCAAAGGCGCCTGTCAAGTAGGTATGCTCATCGCACTCGTAGAGAGGGGCATCCAGGCAGACGAAGTCATCGGCGTGTCTGTTGGAGCGCTAAATGGAGCCGTGTATGCAAGTAATCCATCGTTGGAGGGACTTAGAAGTCTTGAAAGTCTTTGGAGTTCTCTCGATAAAGACACCATCATGCCAAAGCGAAAGCTGGGCACCACCTGGAGATATGCACAAAGAGGAGAGTCGGTATACCCAGGCGAAGGACTACGCAACCTGATCGACTCACATCTTTCTTTAAAAGACATTGGAGATACAGCTATCCCCCTTGAAGTACTCGCCGCGGACTATAGCACTGGTGAAGAGGTCTGGTTCGGCACCGGGCGGCCTCGTGATGTACTTTATGCCTCCGCAGCGATCCCGGGCGTATTCCCTCCGGTACGTTTTGGAGGCCGTTTACTCGTTGACGGAGGAGTTGTCAACGACACGCCAATAGATCGAGCCGTAATAAACGGGGCTACACATATCTACATGCTTTTATGTGGAACGCCATTTGCTCACTTACCTGATCCACAACGTCCTTTAGAGGCACTGATTCGATCCGCTACACACACCAAATCGGCACACTTTCGCCATCAAGTTCATCATCTTCCAAAAGACGTCACGATTACCCTACTTGACTGTCCTGATGCATCGGGAGTTGAATCTCTTGACTTCTCGAAAAAAAATCTTCTCCTAGCCTCTGGATACCAGAGAACCTTGAGAATATTAGATGGTGAGGAAACGCCGTCTTTTGAGCCTCCGCAAATCCAAGTTCACACCCTAAACACCCTACAAAATAGTACCAGTGCGTACACTTCAAGACCCAAGGTTGATCGCTGGAGAATTAGGTACACCTCAAAGATGCTTCCCATAAAAACATTACCACACCACAAGTGATTGCCATATCAATAACGGATTATTAGCGACTACTGGAACTGTCATCTGCAAAGATACTCGAAAACACTTCAGAACCAAAAGAGCTATACAGCTGCCACGGGCTTACTCAAAGTCAAGTAAGACAACTAATAACTAACACACCTGTGCCTCAACCAAGGCCCCTCCAAGAAACTTGCCTGCACGCTCAACAGCTCTACGTGCCTCATCGACAAGCCCTTCCATCGAGAAAAACCCATGAATCATCGAGTCGTATCTCCAGAGATCGACCTCGATTCCGGCATCTTTAAGCGCGTCTGCAAAAGCAACGCCTTGGTCTCTTAGTGGATCATAGCCAGCTACTACAATCAACGTTTTCGGCATACGTGATAGGTCACTTGCTAATAAAATTGAGAACCGCGGATCTAACAGATCCTCCTCACCACGTAGGTACAACTCCCCAAACCACTGCATATCTTTAGCAGTAAGGAAGTAGCCTTCACTATTTTCATCATACGAAGGAAAACTTTCCTGGTGGAGACCGTCGGTCACGGGGTATGCCAGAAGAGCAAAGTCTATCTTCTCAACTTTTTCTGAAGCAAGATACGACACAACAGCGGCCAAGTTACCCCCAGCAGAGTCACCTGCAACCGCAAGCGGAACCTTGGATAACGAACGGTTAGGACAAAGTTCTAATCGCTTTAGAACTACATACTCAAAAGCATCAAAGGCGTCTTCCACCGCCGCAGGAAATTTATTTTCAGGCGCCAGCGCGTACTCCACTGATACAACCACAGACTTTGAATACTTGGCCAGCGATCTAGCGAGTTGATCATGCGACTCTATGCTACCAAGAACAAAGCCGCCTCCATGGTAAAACACCGTTACCCCGACACATTCGCTAGGAGCTACGGGCCAATAAATCCGAATCGGGATCTCCCGGAATCTTCCGTTTATAACCTGTTCGTCGATCCTAGTTAGTGGTGTGCTATCTTTAGGTTGCAACCGTGCCATCAACTCTATACTCGCCCTGGCAGCCTCGACTCCCCCTGACGACAGATCAGCATCACCCACAATTTGCAAGGAGGCTAATAAGGATACGAGTTGGCTATCGAGTTTTGACATTTGCTAGTTCGTCCTTTCACCCGTTGTCACCATCTGTCTTTCTATGACAAATCATAGATCGAAGAAATCAACGAAAGCTTTCACCAGATAGAGTCTTATTACTTCAAGAGTTCTCGCAGCTCTTCGATGTCACGTTCTGACAGCGTATGTTGTTGAGTATCAACGTTCGACCTTATCTGCTTTTTGGAGGTTGCACCTGCTATTACTGAGGAGACCTCCGCGGTGGCCAACAAGAAGGCAAAGGCTAAATCCAAAAGCCTCATGTCACGTTGCTCGGCAAATTGCTCAAGAGCTTCGATCAAGTCAAAGTTCGCTCGCTCCACTACCTCAGGACGACTTGAAAGACGAGTTCCCGCTGGAAGCTCCTCGCCTCTTTTAAACTTCCCTGTTAGCAACCCGGAGGCGAGAGGAAAAAACGGAAGCAATCCGACATTGAACTCTCTACACGCCGGCACTATCTCACTCTCAACATCACGTTCCAATAGTGAGTACAGATTTTGAGCAGAGATAAACCTAGCGGCACCCAGCTCCTTTGCCAAAAGATCTGCTTGGGCAATCTGCCATCCTGAAAAGTTCGAGGATCCGATATAAAGAACCTTTCCCTCTCGAACTAGATCATTTAAAGCAGAAATAGTCTCGTCGATCGGCGTATGCGGATCCGGCCTGTGTAACTGATATAGGTCTAAGTAGTCAGTCTGGAGACGACGCAGAGATGCTTCAACCGCACGTTTTATGTACCTTCGCGATCCTAACGCAACATCACCGGTTCCCATATCCATTCCAAACTTCGATGCCAATACTACTTCGTCACGTCGGCCTTTTAGGATCTCGCCCATGAAGGTTTCAGATCCACCTCTATTTCCATAGATATCCGCCGTGTCGAAGAGATTAATTCCTGCGTCCAGTGCCTCAAAGATTACTTCGCGAGAACCATCCAAATCACAACGCGTTCCAAAGTTATTACATCCCAGACCTACCTCCGATACCGTTAGGCCCGATCTACCAAGCTGCCTAAATCTCATCTTTTCCCTCTCGTTTACCTCTAAAGCCAACCATTGCCCTATTTATGATCTCTGAGACCGGTAGAGACAGTTTTTTTGCCGCTACGACTGCATCATCAAACTCCACCTTATGACCGAATCGTGTGTATTTGACGTTTACAGTTACGTCTTTAGCTACGTCGACAAGTTCGAAGTCGTGGGGTACAACGTCTCTAGTTGCAGTAGTTATCCTCAGCCCTGGAGACCGAGTAGTTACATGGAGGCATTCTACTAACGTAGATAGATGAGACACTTTAGTTAAAACCGTAATCTCATATCCCGGCCTCGATTTCTTCCCCACAACTGGAGTTATCCAAGAGTCCAAAGCTCCTTGCGAGATCGTCTCCTCGACGATCAGTCCAAGCTCCTCACCGGATAAGTCATCTACATGAACTCCGATCATGTAGATCTCTTCTCGACCGTCTTGGACCCCCGCGTCTTCTAAGAGGTACGCGCTAAGAACTCCAGAGAGACCCGGTCTAACCTTATGGCCTGCACCGTAGCCAACACCGGTCAAGCTACCCCTTCCTTCACCATAGTGATAGACCCCAGCTTCACTGAGCGTTGCCAACAAGACAGCGGCAGTAGGTGTCACGTACTCAAAAGCGTCATCAGTTAAAGTAACCGGGACCTTCGTTTTCTGAAGGAGCTCTACCACTACTGGAACTGGATTCGGATAGCGTCCATGAGAGATCTCAATCTGCGAACATCCAAGATTTAACTTAGAGCTTGTTATCTCATGCACATTTAGACGGTCCAACAAGCTCAACACTCCCACAACATCGACAAAGGTATCTACAGAGCCGAGTTCGTGAAGGTGTACTTCTTGTAGGCCACCATGTACCTTTACTTCAGCCGTACCTAAGATAGCAAACGCTCTTTGCGCGAGTTCTGTAACTATCGAGGTTCGAGGATTCAACTTGGCGAGTGTATCGATCATCTGATCAAGAGTCATATTTCGATCTCCACCTGCGATACTCACCTTTGTGGCAGAGAGCGAAGAGCGATGAACTGTCTCGAAGATTACCTCGGCGTCCACTATCGATGCTACAGACGCTAGAGTCTTCTCAAGATCACTTCGATCTACAAATAGGTCCGACAAGGCCGCAATAAACATGTCCCCAGCGGCGCCGTTCGAAAGATCAAGGTGGAGTCGCCTCAAGAAAGCGCCTCGATAGTAGGACTAGAACTCACCTTATTCACAACTCTAAATGCCGCGCATGCTGCTCCGAAGCCGTTGTCTATACCCATCACCGAGACTCCTTGGGCACAAGACGACGTCATCGCTAAAAGTGCTGTCAATCCGTCAAAGGATGATCCGTATCCTGCCGACGTAGGAACCGCTACAATCGGTTGAGGAAGAAGACCACCAACCACCGATGCTAGTGCCCCTTCCATTCCAGCTACCACTACCACCACGTCAAAGTAATAGAGCTCAGGGAGTATCTCTAAAATGCGGTCAACGTGAGCAACTCCCACGTCAGCAAATACTTTAGCGTTGATACCGAGAGCGAACAGCGTACCTTTGCATTCATTCGCTACTCTTAAATCAGAAGTCCCTGCGGTAAGGATCGCCACCTCGGAGGAGATCGGTTCGGCCTCTCCTATCACGACCGTTCGATAACTCGATTCGTATATCGGATCAGGAAAGATATGAATGCGATCCACGTCAACGTCGTCGATCACCTTGATCTCTTCGACAACATCATCCCTGCAACGCGTGATGATAACAGGATCACCACTACTCAAGAGGTGGTGGTGAACAATCTCTACCACCTCTTGAGTAGTTTTTGACTGCGCGTAGATAGCTTCGGGCATCCCCAAACGTTGTTTACGAGCGAGATCTACCCTCGCCACTACGTCTCGGCTCGTGCCGATGGAGAGACGTTCGTAGTTCATCTTCTTTAGCCTAGCTGCAGGAACTTTGTTCCGTATGCTTGGGATATCACATTCACGACGAAGCCTCTAAACGTTTGTCGACTCGCTTAAATCCATGCTCCTTCGCTTACGTTGCACGACAAAATACCGTCAAGAGTTGTGATGGGTTTCGAATTTGAGAATTTTAGGTCTAGGATCACTAGTGTGAGTTACGGGGAGGTGACCAAGTGAAATCATCGAAGCCTTTTAGAGGGATGAAGGATGTACTACCCGGTGAGGTAGAGCGACGCAACGCTCTCCTTGGTGTAGTCCGCTCGATATATAGATCCCACGGCTATTTGGAGATCGAAACGCCAATCGTTGAGTCGCTTGACGTCCTCTTTGGTTCTGGCGGAGGAGAAAATGAAAAGCTAACATACAAGCTGTTGAAGCGTGGCGAGAAGCTAGATTTCAACGAAGCAACTTCGATAGACGATCTTGTTGACGGTGGTCTTCGTTTCGACCTCACCGTACCGCTTTGTCGGTTCTATGCAGAGAACCTCCATAGACTCCCCAAGCCTTTTAGATCCATTCAGATTGGATCTTCCTTTAGAGCAGAAAGACCTCAAAGGGGTCGCTATCGTCAGTTTACCCAAGCCGATATCGATATCTTAGGGGATCCAACGGTGCTAGCTGAGATAGAGCTCATAACGGCATCTGGTCATGCGCTCCACAGTCTTGGCATAAACGAATTTACTGTTCATATAAACGACAGAAGAGCAGTAGACCAGATTCTCCTCAAGTCAGGCGTAGAAGAGCACCAGCTTCAAGCTGCAATGATAGCACTCGATAAACTAGATAAAGTATCTCCAATCCAGGTAGTCGAAGAGATGCAGCAGCGAGGATTACCTATCAAAATTGCCGAGACAGTCGTAGATAGACTTAGTCAAGTCGCTCCACACAGAGTCTTTGACGCGCTATCCGACTTAGGGGCGGAAGAGACCTCTATCTCTTCTCTGCAAAAGATTCATCAATACAGCGCACATGCAATAAAGGGCATGAAGGTCGTGGTCGACCCACTTTGTGTTCGCGGACTTGGATACTATACCTCAACTGTATTTGAAGTATCCCACGCTCTCTCTCCGAACTCCATTGCAGGCGGAGGACGATACGACAACATGCTTTCTAGGTTCGGGCTAGAGATTCCAGCTTGTGGAATCTCTTTAGGATTCGAGCGTATCCTCAACACCTTAGAAGAGTTGCAACTTGAACGGCCTAAAGGCGCTAAACGAATCTACGTAATCTTCGATCAAGACATTGAACTAGAGAATGCCTTGGCTGCATCTAGAGAGTATCGCAGAGCCGGATACTCTGTATCTTTGGTGTCACATAGACGCGGCTCGCGCTCGCCCATGAAACGGCTCGCTACCGAAGCTGAAGAGCTAAAGCGTCAAGGTTCTCTTGATGAATTTTGGTTTCAAACGCTCGGCGAAGACCCTGAACCTAGGCTTCTCATGCACTAAAACACATCACATCATCCCGAATTTTCATAGTAACAACCAAATGTCTAATATCTTTACTGTTCATTAACACAAAATAATCTTCATCGTTAGCAAACGCCTGCTAGAGATAAGAAGGATAATTTCTTATCAATTTCTATAAATTCTAGGAGGGTAAGTGACTGATACAGGCACGAAGGCCGATTCTAAAGAGAACGGTCTCAAGCGCGGTGTCTTGACGCTGTTCGACTCCGCAGTGATGGGTGTCGCCGGTGTTGCACCGGCCTACTCAATAGCGGCGAGCACTGCTACGCTTTTCGGAGCCGTAGCGCTTGGAGGTCCAGCTGCACTTTTATACTGCGGAATCGCTATGTTTGGAATTGTTTGGGCTTTCAACTACCTTGGGAGGGTAGAGACCAACTCCGGCGCAAGCTACTCATGGGTTAGAAACGCACTTCACCCTCTGCTGGGATACATAGCTGGATGGGCACTCATCGTCTCAGCATTGATCTTTATGGTAGCGGGCTCGTTCCCGGCTGGATCTATAACGCTCGGGTTGTTCTCGACCTCTCTCGCCAATAGTACCTTGGCGGTAACGATACTAGGATCAGTATTTTTCTTGATCATGATAGTTGCAGTAGCAGCTGGTGTTACTATCACCACCAAGTTGCAAGTTATCATGTCTTCAATCGAGCTCGCACTTCTCGTACTATTTGCGGTTTTGATGCTCATCCACGGACATGACGCTCATGCCTTCTCTTGGAGTTGGTTCTCACCAAGTATCTTCCATGGATCTTCAGGATTCTTCGCGGGAGCGCTAGTTGCTGCTTTTTACTACTGGGGCTGGGACGTGACGGCAAACCTAAACGAAGAGACCAAAGCTGCTAAGGTAACTCCAGGAATCGGTGGAATAATAGGTGTCCTCGTGGTCTTCGCACTTTTTGAGGTCTTTACCGTAGGTTCTAACTTGATTCTTACAGCCAAAGACATCAATAACAACTCGGGAGACGTTCTTGGTGTACTCGGACAGATCGTATGGCCAGGAATCGGCGGAAAGCTAGTCGTCATAGCGGTTATCCTCTCAACCGTGGCGACGTTGGAGACCACCATCATCCAAGTCACTCGAACGATGTTTTCAATGGGGCGTGACGGCACTTTACCTAGAGCTCTAGGTAAAGTACACCCAAAATGGAAAACCCCTTACATCGCGACCATCATCGTGGCTATCATCTCTGTCGGCATGTTCATAGGATCTAATTACATTGGTACGATCGGCAATATTCTTACAGACGCCATCAACGCCATTGGTCTTCAGATCGCTATCTACTACAGCCTTGCTGGACTATCGGTCGTTGTCTTATACCGCAAGCAGCTTACAAAAAGTGTAAAGAACTTTATCTTTATGGGGCTCTGGCCACTCTCCGGAGCGGTGTTTATGGCCGTCATGTTTGTGAAGACGATCCCAGGACTAAACGCAACAACACTATACGTGGGATTAGGTGCTATGGCTCTAGGACTTATTCCAATGGCGATCTATTGGGCTAAAGGGCGACCTTACTTCAATACACCAACTAAGCAAGAGCGAGTTGCTCCAGACGAAGACACGTTAGTCTCCGCATAAAAGCGCCTTAAAAGATAGAGATAGAAACGAGCATGGAAACGTCTCCATGCTCGTTTCTCTTTACCAAAAGAACAGCATCCATGCACTTTTTATGAAGCGCAGATGTCCATCATAACGAAACATGAGATCAGATGAGCGCGTTAGCGACAAAACTAGCCCTAGCAGCTAACTCTAGTCGATTTAGTGGATCAGATCCCATGCTAAGGGTATAAAAATCCCAGTAGTGGTTTTGGCTTTTGTCTGTGTCTCAATACCAATCATTAGGTTTGTAAGAATCACGTAAATACATGCAATTGTATCCGCAGTATGATGCTGTGGATACATCGAGCAAAGGGCCAGCTATGGAGCTGGACGAACGGTATCAGAGGAGACTTACTGAAATAGCATCTGAGCTGTCATCGATTGGGCTAAGTGTTCCTGGATCTCTAACGGTTCGCAGTTATAGATGCGGTAAAGCCGGATGCAGTTGTCAAAGTGATGAATCAAAACTACACGGTCCCTATATCTCCTGGACCAGAAAGATAAGCGGCAAAACTGTAACCAGGCTACTCAGCCAGGAACAATTTGACGAGTACCAGCAGTATTTTGACAACGCCAAACGTCTTCGGGAACTGGTACGCGAGATTGAGGTAATTTCACTTGAAATAGTGGAGAAAGACCCGAGGTGGAAAGCAAAAGACTAGATCATCGCCCCGCCTCTGTAGCTAGGCATTAGCGGGTTTCTATGAGTCAAATGGGCCGCATTTGACTGGATAAACATCGACTCCGATTTAGCACGAGCTTATCTGAAAAGTTCAACTCTCGCCCCTTCCACCAAAGGCACTTATCGCTGGGTGATCAGTGCCACCTTTGGCATCGATTTGAAAGAAGGCCTTTCATTTCCTGGTTCGTTAGCTCT
>JAKBGL010000023.1 GCA_021833085.1 Actinomycetes bacterium
ACATATCGCGTTCCACCGTTCGCAAAAGTAGCATATGCATTTGCGAGTTGTAATGGCGTGATCATGGTCATACCCTGTCCAAATGCCATCTCGATGTTATCACCGGCATACCAAGTGTCGTAAGGGAACGCCGACGGATATAACTTGTGAAGATACTGCCGCTCGGTTAGAGAGTCGACAATTCCAGAAGCCTCTCCCGGCAACGCGATGCCAGTCGGCTTACCGAAACCATAGGCCGATGCCATATTTTGAATTGGGGTAGGGCCAAACTTGTTTTGATTCATGTAGAAGTTGTAACCCAAGGTATAGAAAAAGACGTCATCAGAGTCCGCGATAGCGGTCACTACATTGATATTTCCCAGAGACTCGTATCCAGAGTTGTGGAAGGTGCACTTACCAACCGTGCAGTTAGGAACCGTAAAGTATCCCGGGTCGTGAATGATAGTGTAAGGCGTTATGAGGCCATCTTTCAGCGCTGCTGAAGCTGTCGCCAACTTAAACGTTGATCCTGGCGTGTACTCGCCTTGGATTGCCCGGTTAACAAGCGGTTGATTCGAACTAGCGCTAGTAAGTGCAGCGTAGTTAGCATTGGATATATAGGGAACCCACTCCGACGGGTTGTACGTTGGGTAAGAGGCCATCGCATAGATTGAACCGTTGTTCGGGTTCTCTACAACGATCGAACCCGCTAAACGTGAGGGGTTGATCACAAAAGAGTTTGGAGAGTGAGCAAGGTGATAGATCTGTTGCGCCAAGATCGCCTGTGCCTTTTGTTGAAGAGTAGAATCAATTGTCAACTGCAGATTCCCACCGGGTATCGGTTTGGTCTCCCCTAATACGCCTACCACATTTCCAGTTGCATTGACCTGCAGCTTCTCCACTCCAGAACGTCCCCGTAGGTAGTTTTGATAGGTCGCTTCTACTCCGGCTT
The DNA here is from genome assembly GCA_021833085.1 of Actinomycetes bacterium. The sequence goes on from JAKBGL010000023.1 coordinate 932, forward strand.
CGCCGATCTGATCTCCTGCTTGATATCCTTGCTTAGCCAGCGTTTTTAGCTGTGCTGAGGATACCTGACCCACATAACCAAGGACTTGAGCCGCCGTATTGCCCATCGGATAGGTACGCTGGGTCGTAAGTTCTACAGAAACTCCTGGATACTCGCTCTGATGCTCCTGAAAGTAGATCGCTTGACTTGTAGAGATATCATATTTGATTGGAGTGGGCTGATAGATGTTGTACTGAGAGTTCACAAGCTCAGAGTTGACTTGGGCTGGGGTCAGGCCCACCAAGGCGGCCACTCGCTTTACTACACTCGGATGCAGATAGGCCTCATGAGAAGATAGCGCCAACGTCTTTACCACTTGGTTTCCTACCATCACCTTCTCGTTTCGATCCAAAATCAGGCCCCTAGGTGCTGGAATTGCCACCTTACGTACCTGGTTAGCTACAGCTTCTGCCTTATAAACGGGAGCAGTCAGAACCTGGAGTGCATATAAACGAGCGAAAAGAGCTACAAAAAGTGCAGCCGCAACAAAACCCATCAACCGAGAACGTAGTTTAAAAGATACCGAGCGTTTAGAGCCCGAAGACCCTGAAGAGGTATACATCACTATCTCCTTGGAACTGAAGTCATATGTCGATCTGATCCGACCATCGAAAATCTCACAAGTAAAATCATGACCGGTGCCAAAACGAAGTTTACACCGCCGACGATTAGGAATTCGATTAAGAACTTAGCCCGAAGAGGATCACTCAAACCCATAACGAAAAGACCTGCAGTTACTAGGATCTGAGCGATAGCTGAGCCAATGCCGATAAGTAGCATATCGAGCCAAGTACTACGCTTACTGCCAAGTCGCTCGCTCTCGCCCAATAGGTATCCGATGAAACTGTATACCAAAGACGACATCCCAAATGGTGTTACCAAAAACGAGTCCGCCAAAATACCACTTATAAACCCAGCTACTGCGCCGGCTTCACGACCTCCCACCACCGCTACGGCACAGACGAAAAGCAACAAAAGATCAGGATGAACGTTATCGATGCTCAAAGAACCCACGGTTGTATGTTGGACTACCAAAACGCTCAGAACTAAAAGGGGCAGTCGAAGTGCATTTAGTACTCTTCCCACCTAACCCCCTGGCGTCCATAAAAGGACTTTTACATACTGCAACGACGCGTAGTTAACCACCGGTTGGACGTCAACATTTTCTTCCAAAGAACCAGGTGGAATAGATGCGTTCGTCACCTTTCCCACGGGTATACCCGCAGGAAAGATCTCGCCCTGAAGACCAGAAGTCGTCAGCACTTGATTTTTCGTAAAAGTGGTACCAGGGGTCACGTAAAGTAGCTTCATCTGTAGTCCAGGTCCTTGACCCTGTGCAAGAGCTGCAGTACCATTAGATGAGATCCGTACACCTACGGAAAAACTCGGGTCGGTGAGCATCAGCACTGTTGCACTATTGGCAGCGACTTCCACGACGCGACCAGCAAGGCCGGCGCCACCGACAACGGGGTCGCCTAATTTGATCCCCGCCGCCGAGCCTTTATTTATCTCAAAACTTAGCTGTACGTTTGATGGGGTAAAATTTATCACCTGAGCGTCAACATTTGGAAGAGTCCCGACAAAACTAAGATGGTCAAGAGACAAAACGCTAGACAGTTCGTTCTTTAGCGCTCCATAGCTGGAAGCGTCACCTTTCAGACTCTGTATCTCCTTTTCAAGTTGGGAGTTCTTTTTTTTTATTGAGGAATACTCAAATGCACCGGTAAAGAAGTTTGCAACGGGGTCTATGGCTGAGTTTAGAGAGTTACGTAGGGGGGATACAACCTGTCTTACGTCTCCTTTAACAGAAACAAAGCTTAGCGTACCACCCCCTCGAAAGTTGAGTGTAAGTAAAGTAAGGGAGACAAGCATAGTTAGCAAAACCGTGATGCGAGGTCGCTCAAACAATCTCCCCAATTACAGAGCTCCTAACTATCTACGTGAAGATGCTGATATCAGTACCTGTCGGAGAGCTTCGAACTCCTCAAGGCATTGGCCAGAACCGATCGCTACACAGTTAAGGGGATTTTCGGCTACGACGATTGGCATTGAAGTCTCATCATGGATTCTTTCCACAAGACCGGCTAGCAGTGCGCCACCTCCGGTAAGGACAATGCCCTGTTCCATAATGTCAGCGGACAACTCTGGTGGGGTGGCGTCCAAAGTATCTTTGACAGCATCAACTATCGAGTTGATTGGTTCTTCAATCGCACGTCGAATCTCATCAGTTGAGATCAGTATCGTCTTAGGAAGTCCTGTCACAAGATCGCGTCCGCGAATCTCGGCCTGAAGCTCTTCAGGGAGTTTAAAGGCCGAGCCAAGAGTCATCTTAATCTCTTCTGCCGTCCTTTCTCCCAATGCGAGGTTGTACTCCTTTTTCACGTAGGCAATAATCGCCTCGTCGAGTTCGTCCCCTCCAATTCGAATAGACTTTGAAGTCACGATTCCACCCAATGAGATAACTGCGACCTCAGTGGTTCCTCCGCCTATGTCAACAACCATGTTTCCAGAAGGCTCATGAATTGGAAGACCAGCACCTATTGCCGCCGCCATAGGCTCTTCAATAATGTAGGCGGGCTTTCTGGCTCCAGCATATTCGGCCGCCTCTTGAACAGCTCGTTGCTCAACACCGGTAATACCACTGGGAACACAGATAATCATCCGCGGCTTGGAGAACCTTGACTGGTGAACTTTCCCAATAAAGTACCGCAACATCTTTTCGCAGATCTCAAAGTCAGCTATCACTCCGTCTTTTAGGGGCCGTATCGCCTGAATATTGGACGGGGTGCGACCGATCATTCGCTTCGCCTCTGCTCCAACTGCAAGTGGGCGGCCATCTCGAGTGTCAATTGCGACAACCGACGGCTCATTTAGAACGATACCTTTACCCCTTACATACACCAAAGTGTTAGCTGTACCTAGGTCTACAGCCATATCCCTACCTAGGAAAGTTCCGAACCCTTTTGCCATCTTTAACCTCCATTCGCCTTCAGCCGGACTAGGGCCTAAAGCAGCTATACCTCCAAGTTTGGAAAGAACAGCTTGATTTCACGTTGTGCAGCCATCAAAGAATCTGAACCGTGCACTAAATTTTCACTTACCATAGTAGCCAGATCTCCCCGGATCGTACCGGGGTTTGCGTTAGAAGGATCCGTAGACCCCATAATTCCTCTCACGATCTTCACGACTTCGCCCTCTCCGGACACCACAACAAGAACCGAGGGTCCTGAGGTTATGAATGTTACGAGATCCTCGAAAAATCCCTTTGCCGCATGCTCTACATAGTGTTCTTTAGCTTCATCCTCGGTTATTGTCCTTTGCTCAAGTGCAAGAAACCTTAGACCTTTGTTTTCGAGACGTCTCAGGATCTCACCTACCAGCCCTCTACGAACCGCGTCTGGCTTACATATAAATAAGGTCTTTTCCATACAGTGGAAGAAGGCTAGTCGCTAAAGTACAAAACACAGGCCTGTAGGTGCTTACCCTTTTAGCAATTCCTTTACTTTTCCGACGAGTTTATGACTGCCCGTTACCACTAGTAGCTGATCGTTCCGAAGCCTCTCTAAGTGTTCGAACAAACCCTCCTCCACTCGAGAGAGTAGCTCGCTTTTCACACCCAGTAAAGAGGCAGCCTCGGCTACCGACACTGGATCTACTTGAACATGATCCTGCAGATCCACAGATACTAATAGGTCTATATCGTTAGTTCCCAAGGCTCTGATGAACTCGTAAGGGTCTCTTTTGTGAGTGAGTGAGATAAGAACAACGTGTCCCTTGAATATAGGCAGCTCTTCTTTTAGGGCGCTTCTAAGTTCACGAGCTGAACTTTCGTTGTGAGCCACGTCCAAGACGACGAGTTTTTTTGCATCCATAGCAACGACCTCGAAACGACCAGGTAGCTCCAAGGTGCCCAACGACCTGTCTAACACCTCCTTGGAGATCGGACCCATCTTCAACTCCTCCACAGCCACTATCGCAAGCGCGACGTTTTCCACTTGATGTTTTCCTCTAACCGTTACGAAGAGTTGTTCGTAGTAACCGTAGCGAGTACGAAGATCAAACATCCACCCACCAACGCCTTGGCGGAGGCTAGAGACTTCAATCTCGGAACCTAAACTCAACGAACATTTGTGACTTCGCTCCAAAATCACACCCAGATGCTCGCTCGAGATCTTACCCATAACGAGTGTAGATTTTTCTTTGACAATTCCGGACTTCGCTCTCGCGATATCGACAGTAGTAGGACCAAGTTCGTCTAGATGGTCTAAACCAATCGACGTTATAACCGCCACCTCAGCGTCCAGGAGATTAGTGGCGTCCCAAGTTCCTCCCATGCCAACTTCAACCACCGCAACTTCTACTCCTTCAAGTGCAAAGAGAGAGAATGCCGCAGCGGTAAGCGCTTCGAAGTAGCTCAGATCTGTTATCTCAAAGGCCTTTACAATATCAGAAAGAAAACACAACTCCTCGTTCAGTCGCTCCGCACTAACCTTCACACCGTTTATCCGAATACGTTCTGTAATACTACCAAGGTCGGGAGAGGTGAGTAGTCCTACGCTTACTCCGGCAACACTTAACAGATGAGCCGCAGATACTGCGACCGTCGTCTTCCCATTTGTTCCAGTAATGTGAATTGTCTTAAACGCGCTCTGAGGTTCTCCTATGCAGTAGAGAAGCCTAGTAATTGCGTCTAAATCCGGGGTACGGTCTCTTTTGTTCTCAAAGTTATGAAGAGATCGGAGCCAGTCATAACCCATCCCCTGCAATAGCTCGCTACTCACAGAAATGTCTTCACACTTAATCGAGCAAACTACTATGAAGCAACACGTCGTGAGCGGTCTGGACGATTAGGTTCAGGGATTCGAGAGATCAAAGTGGGAGCAACGTGCTCGAGTACCACCCTACGGTCTATAACGCACCTCCCGACGTCTTCCCTTGAAGGCAGGTCATACATCACATCCAAGAGTACCTCTTCCACGATTGCACGAAGACCCCGGGCTCCAGTGCCTCTGAGAAGAGCCTGCTCTGCCACTGCTTCGATAGCATCGTCTGTGTATTCAAGTTCAATCCCGTCAAGTTCAAAGATCTTTTGAAACTGCTTAATTAGTGCGTTTTTGGGTTCCACAAGGATCTTCATAAGGGCAGTCTTATCGAGGTTAGAAATCGCACCCACCACAGGTAATCTGCCTATAAACTCCGGTAAAAGACCAAACTTCAATAGATCTTCGGGTAACACTCTTTTGAAGACCTGTTCCACCTGATAGCCTTGGTTGAAGGGTTGAGACTTAAATCCTAGCGCCTTTCTACCAACTCGGGACTCGATTATTTCATCCAAGCCGACAAATGCGCCTCCGCAGATGAACAAAACATTGGTCGTATCGATCTGGATAAACTCCTGGTGGGGATGTTTACGGCCTCCTTGTGGTGGCACCGAGGCAACCGTTCCCTCAAGTATCTTAAGCAACGCTTGTTGGACTCCTTCGCCTGAAACATCCCTAGTGATTGAGGGGTTCTCACTCTTTTTAGCTATCTTATCTATCTCATCTATATAGATAATCCCTGTCTCGGCCTTTTTAACATCGAAATCCGCAGCTTGAATCAGCTTAAGAAGAATATTTTCAACGTCCTCGCCGACATAACCTGCCTCAGTAAGAGCGGTCGCATCAGCGATCGCAAAGGGCACGTTCAACATCCTTGCAAGGGTCTGCGCCAGCAAGGTTTTCCCACAGCCAGTAGGACCAAGGAGCAAAATGTTCGACTTGCTGAGTTCTACGTCGTGATTCTTGAGTCCACCGTTTTGAACCCTCTTGTAATGGTTGTATACAGCAACTGAAAGAATTTTTTTTGCATCGTCTTGACCGACAACGTAGCCGTCTAAGAACTCAAAGATCTCTCTCGGCTTGGGAAGTTTGTCAAACTTCACCTCGCTTGGCTCAATAGTCTCCTCGTCAATGATGTCGTTACAAAGTTCTATACACTTGTCACAGATATAGACGCCTGGGCCAGCTATAAGTTTCCTTACCTGTTTTTGCGACATTCCACAAAAACTACACTTGACGACCTCTTGACCCTCACCGAACTTTGCCATCTAGACCCCTGACTCTTCGTGTACCAAGAACGCAAGAGCGTCTCGTTGGAAAACATGGGAGGATATCGAATCTTGTATCTTTGACTTCAAATACTCAGACATCGACTCAAAACCTCCATAAAGTCGACTATATCGACAATTACAAAGATGGAATACTCACTTTAGAAAGAACTCCGTAATAGTTAATGCGCAGACGACTCACTGATCGCAGGAGTCTAGACCGCTCCACTGCTCAACAAGGCGTCTTTAGAGGAGATCACCTCATCAATGATCCCATAGTCCACCGCTTCTGCTGCCTCTAAGATAAAATCTCTATCTGTGTCTTTGGCAATGCGGTCTATCGGTTGTCCAGTATCGTTGGAGAGCATCTCGTTCAACAGATCCCTCATCCTCATTATCTCTTTGGCTTGAATCTCGATATCGGTTGCTTGACCTCCTACTCCACCATAGGGCTGATGCAAAAGTACCCTTGCATGGGGAAGTGCGAACCGCTTGCCCTTTGTACCTGCTGCGAGGAGAACGGCCGCCGCAGAGGCCGCTTGCCCAAGGCAAAACGTTGAAACATCCGACTTGATATACTTCAAAGTGTCATAGATAGCGAATAGGCTGGTAATCTCTCCACCTGGCGAGTTTATATAGATACTGATATCTTTTTCTGTGTCTTCATACTCTAAAAATATCAGCTGAGCACAGACCAAGTTTGCAACAGTCGAATCGATCGGTGTTCCAATGATTATTATTCGCTCACGCAACAGACGTGAGTATAGGTCGTAAGCTCGTTCCCCTCTTGAGCTTGATTCAATCACAGTCGGCATATACACGTTGTAACTCTCAGAACTCATCACTTAGCCAGCCCATCCCTTCAATTACATCTCCTACTACTACTTAAGTCTAAGGTACTTTCATAAACTATTTGAATCTGAATCACGTAGATCTTCTGTAGACTCATTCGATGACCCTATAGCATCTTCGGCCGCGTCATCTCCATCTTGAAGCTTCTCAGGTCCATCAGAGAGTTCTTTCGCAGTCTCCGGGTCGATCTCGGCAAGATCGACCACGTCACCATCGGTGTTCCTGATTGTCACTTTCTGTAACAAAACCTTGAAGGCCTTCTCTTTGAGCAGCTCTGCTCGGGCATCAAGACGTTCGAGTTCTCGGTCTTCCTCAGACAGTGTCTCAGATCCCCGGCTCTCTCGTTTGCTCAAAAACTCGTCGATCTCGCTATCTTCCACCTCTAATGCATCTGCATAAGCTACAGCTCTAAGTGCGAGATCAAAAAGAATATTACGATTAGCTGCGCCATAGATCTCGAACAGTAGATCTTGCTCGCTTTGGTTAGTGAGTTCAAAGTACCTCCGTAGCGATAGGCCCTGTCTTTCCAACTGATGGCCGAACTGGTGAAGTTGAGAATCAACTTCAGAACTAAGGAGTGCTTGTGGGATATCATTTGGTTCAACAAGCTTCAATAGTGAATCGATCAAATTAGATCGATACGTCGCTCTGGCTCTCGCTAAGCGCGTCTTCAATAGCTCTGAACGTATATCATCTCTCAACTCAGAGAGAGTCTCGAACTCGCTAATCTCGGAAGCGAGCTCGTCCGTAAGCTCTGGAATCTCCATCTCCTTTACGGACTTGATCGTAACTTTCATAACCGATACATCCAAAGCGTCGTTTTCTGGATTCTCTGAGTCGGCACTTTCCGAATCTTCCTCATTTATCGGCGCTTTGTCACTTTGTGGATCCACCTCAACTAAGTCGCCCACAGCTTTCCCCATCACTGCATTTTCAATCACCGGATCAACCTGGTTGCGTCCAATTCGGAAGGTCAGGTCGCTCACGCTTTCAGACTCATCCTCGACACCATCTGTAAACACGGCCACATCGACGCTTACGGTATCACCTTGTTCGATCGGTCGATCAACTTCTTTGAGCTGACCCACTTGTTCCGCTAGCACCTTCAGATAGTCTTCGACGTCGTCGTCTGTTACGTTATGGCGTTCGATCTCAATCTCTATTGAGTCATATCCATCTACACTTACAACCGGCCTAACCTCGACCGTGAGCGAGACCTGTACGTCTCCGCTCTCTTCTCCAGCTACGACCTCCACTCCTGGTGCTGCGATGGCATCGACTCCGTTGTCCAATAGAGCCCTCTTGTAGTAAGCTTCCATTGCATCATCAATAGCCTGTTGACGCAGGGCTTTTTGGCCAATACGAGCTTCTAACACCTTGCGAGGTGCCTTGCCAGGGCGGAAGCCCGGAATTCTTGCTTGTCGGCCAATCTTCCGTATAGCTTGGTCCACGAAGGGTGTAAGCTCATCCTCTCGGATGTCGATAGTCAGCTGGACCTTATTTTTTTCATCTGTATTTTGGGCACTTGAGCGCATAGCGAAGTAAGCTTACCCCCTCTCTTGCGCTCATACAGACATTCCGCACTAACATATCCCCTTTTAGTAAGTCACAAAGCGAGGTTCTGAAACTCGATTCGCATAATGCACACCGACTTCTGCTTACATTCCGCACTCCAAAGGGACACTTCCCCAAACGATGTCTTCAGTCCCTCAGATCAGTTGAATTACTAAAAGAGTCACACGGAAACCGGAATTACACAACGTTTCTAACCAAAAAGGTCGTCAAGGCTGAAGTCAAATGCTCACGTTGAATTAACAGATAAGAATGTCGTCCTCGACGAAATCAGGAATGAAACTATAGAAATCACAAGAAGGTTCTTGCAAAACTCGCACCTCCATGTAAATTGTGATAATTGAGGCAAACCTACACAGAACGAAGGCTCAACGACGCCGACAAGTTGAGCCTTGTAATGCTAAGAAATCCCCTTAGATCATCCTCTAGTATTGATCCCAGTGTTATGCCTTACGTTGAAAAGATATACTAGCCATCGCGTGGGGCCGCAGTCATGATAAAGCTACGACGATTTCCAAAGAGCCTGCATTAAATGTCAGTCAAACCTGAGCGAGGCACCTACAGGAAAAGATGACTTAGTCTTGATCAAAAACACTACCTTTCGTTATCAATCAAAGCTTTCTTCGACAGACAAGCTCGCCTTTACCGATTGGAACCACAAGCGCGTCGACGCGCTCATCGACCAAAGCCGCTTCTAGCATATGCTGCAGTGTTTCCCTGTGGTTAATAGCGTTGTCGGCTATCAAGATACCGCCTGGGACAAGTCGCGGTACAACAACGTTATAACAAGCCTCGTACGCCTCTTTCTCAGCGTCAAGGAAACAAAACCCCACCCGATCAATCTCGTCTGTGTGATCGAGAAAGTCACCTTCTACAAGTCTGATCACATCGTTGACGTTGGCTCTCGAGAACGTCTGGCGGGCAAGGGTCGCTTTGTGAGGTAGTATTTCAAAAGTAGTGATTGTGCGTGCTGTCGCACGGCAAGCAAGCGAAAGCCAGAGCGTCGAATAACCAGCACTCGTCCCAATTTCGATCAAAGCACCCTCAGGAGCCGAAGCAGCCCACAGCGCTAGGAAGCGCCCGGTCTCCTCGGGGATCTGACGAAGCCGATCGAGGCGGGACGTACCATCGATGCGATCAATCTCATCCCGTCGTTCGAGCTCGCGCATACACTCAAGCATCTCGGTCGAGATATCATGAAACATCAGAGTCTCCCTGGTTGCGCGTCTAAAGTTATGGACTTATTGCACTACCCATGGAAGAGTCTACCTTACGATATGGCTCTAGATCAGTTGCCGGTTTTTTATGTGTAATGTGAAACCATCTTTCCCCTGCAATACGCACCAGATCACGGTATATGGCGACTTTGTTATCCGTCTCAGCTCCGCCCTCTCTAGGGAGGGCGGCGAGGAACGACTTTAGCTGGTCAAGTTACTTTGGGGATAGTAGAAAAACTACTGGTAACGATTTGCCAAACCTTAGACATTGTAACGCAACTAACCACTCGATTAAATGCGTCTTTTAGCTGATTTAACGCATGATGGACATGAACTCACTAAATGGGACTCCTCGCCAAAGACGACTACTTTAGTAAATCCATTAGGTGAGTTGATTCCACACCGCTGACGTGAATTAAACAAGCGTGCCAGCCTTCAAAGTTCTACCTGACCCGTGCGTAGGGCTCCCAATAGTAAAGCCTCCCAGCTCTAGTTGCTTGCTTTCCCCGGTCACCAAGGCTAAGACCTTACCTTACTTCCTGGTAGATATCCTCTCTAACGGAGCTCTAGAGTGCCTCAACATGAAGAGCCCGGTACACAGAACATCCTTCGGCACATCATCAACATACTACAGTTCAAGTTGGTAATGAGAGCGGGTGACGGGAATCGAACCCGCATGTCCAGCTTGGAAGGCTGGTGTTCTACCATTGAACTACACCCGCATACGTAAGCGAAGTCGGGAAGGCGGGGCTCGAACCCGCGACCCCCTGCTCCCAAAGCAGGTACGCTACCACTGCGCCACTTCCCGCAAGCTTCGACTTCACTACTTTAGTAGATCTTCATCTGGATCTGACCTCTTAGTTAGATCCAGCCAAGTTCTTTTTCTGCTTGTATCGAAGATAGAA